>DAHWEX010000607.1 GCA_027326205.1 Actinomycetota bacterium | reverse complement strand
CAGCGCGCGCTCGACACCCTCCAGACGCTGCAGACCGGCGACTTCACGGAGATCTTGACGGCGATGGACGGCCTGCCGGTGACCATCCGCACGATCGACCCGCCGCTGCACGAGTTCCTCCCCGACCTCACGGACCTGTCGGTCCGGGTCGCCCTTGAGGGCGACAAGGCCACCGCCAAGGAGAGGCGGGTGCTCGCCGGGGTCCGCCGGATGCACGAGCAGAACCCGATGCTCGGCTTGCGCGGCGTCCGGCTCGACCTGGTCATCCCGGGCTTGTTCGGCATGCAGGTCCGGGCGATCGCGCACGCCGCCGCGGGGCTCAAGCGAGCCGGCCGGGATCCGCGCCCGGAGATCGAGACCCCGCTCGTCGCCGCCGTCCAGGAGATGGAGACCGCCCGCGGCCTCACCGAGCAGGTGCTCCGGGAGGTGGAGGCGGAGACCGGCGTTCACCTGCGCATACCGATCGGCACCATGATCGAGGTGCCCCGGGGGGCACTGACCGCGGACGCGATCGCGGGCAGCGCCGAGTTCTTCTCCTTCGGCACGAACGACCTGACCCAGATGACCTGGGGTTTCTCCCGCGATGACGTCGAGGCCGCGTTCTTCGGCAAGTACCTGCAGCTGGGCATCTTCGGCGTCTCCCCGTTCGAGACACTCGACCGCGAGGGCGTCGGGCAGCTCATCGAGATCGCGGTCAGGAAAGGCCGGGAGGCCAGGCCGGGCCTGGTGATCGGCGTCTGCGGCGAGCACGGCGGCGACCCGGATTCCGTGCACTTCTTCCACCAGGCCGGACTGGACAACGTGTCCTGCTCGCCGTTCCGCGTCCCGGTCGCCCGCCTTGAGGCCGGGCGCGCGGCGATCGCCAGCCGCGGCAGCGACACCCGGTGACCGGCCGGGTGGCCGCCGGCCACCACGGCCAGGATCGCCGGAGCCGGCCAGGGAACCCGCCGCCCGTTCGGGAAAAGCCTTAGATCTTCCGAACGGACGGTGGTTACCCGCCTGCCCGCGAGCTCTCACGCCGCCCGGGTCAGCGCACCCCCTCGCGTACCCGCTCGGCCAGGTCCGCGACCGCGGCCGCCACTTCGGCGCTGAGCCCGGTGCCGTAGCCGAACTCGCGGCCGGCTACGGCAAGGACCGTGAGCCTCGCGGGCAGGCGCCCGAGCGCCCGGGCCAGCTCGACGGTGGCGCCGAGGCCGATGCCGTGCGAGCTGGCGGCGGCCTCGGCCAGGCCGGCCAGGGCGCCGGCCGTGAGCTGGCGGGTGTGCCCGGGAGGCATGGCGCTGTCCCGCACGGCGTCGATCACCACCGCGAGCCCGGCGCCCGCCCACAGCTCGATCAGCCGGCCCGGCTCGCCGTCGCTGACCGCGAGGGTCACCCCGGAAAGGCTTTCGTCGCGCGGCTGGAGGGCCCGCAGCCGGGCGATCACCGCGGGCCCGGCGCCGTCGTCGCGGCGGAACTCGTTGCCCACGCCGACCACGACCGTGCGCCGCCCGCAATCGTCGCGGGCGGTCACCCGCGGTCCACGGTGAGGTCGAGGAAGTTGGTCGAGCAGGAGATGCACGGGTCGTAGTTGCGGATCGCCTGCTCGCACTGCCGGGTCAGCTCCCGGTCGTCGAGGTCCAGCCGGCCGGCCACGAAGCGGCGCAGGTCGTCTTCGATGCTGGCCTGGTTCTGCGAGGTGGGCGGCACGATCCGGGCGGAGGTGACGAGGCCTTCCGCGTCGATGGCGTAGCGGTGGAACAGCACGCCGCGCGGAGCCTCGGTGGCGCCGTGCCCCACGGCGGCCCGCGGCGGCACCTCCAGGTAACACGGTGCGGGCGGTTCATAGCGGTCGATCAGCCGCAGCGCCTCCTCCACCGCGTACACCACCTCGACGGCGCGGACCAGGATGCTGCGGAACGGGTTGCGGCACTCGGCGCCGAGGCCAGCCGCGTCGGCGGCCTGCCGGGCCAGCGGGGACAGCCACTGCCCGCTGAGCGTGTAGCGGGCCGTCGGGCCGGTCAGGTAGCGGCCCCGCCCGGCCAGCCGGGCGTGCAGCGCCGTCGAGTGCGGCACCTGCTCCTCGATCACGTAGTCCTCGAACTGCGCCGGGGCGAAGGCCAGGCCGCCGGTTGAGGCGACCGTGCCGCGTTCGATGGCGTACTGCCCCGGCGTGACGAGGGCCAGCATCTCGTGGTCGTGCCGGAAGTCGGGGAACTCGAACCCCGCCGCCCAGGTCACCGTGTCCAGGGCCAGGTCAAGCGCGCCGCGCAGTTGCTCGGCCAGGGCCGCCATCTCGGTCTTGGCGGGCGCGCGGTAGAAGCCGCCCACCCGGACGTTGACCGGGTGGACCGCCCGGCCGCCGACCAGTTCCATGATCGCGTTTCCGGCCTTCTTCAGCGCCAGCCCCCGCTCGACCAGGCCGCGTCCCTCCCGGGCCAGGTCGAGCGCGCTGGCGTAGCCGAGGAAGTCGGGCGCGTGCAGCAGGTAGATGTGCAGCGCGTGGCTTTCGATCCACTCGCCGCAGTAGAGCAGGCGGCGCAGGTCGGCGACCGCGTCGGTGACCTCGATCCCGCAGGCCGCCTCGATCGCCAGGCACGCGCTCATCTGGTACGCCACCGGGCAGATACCGCAGATGCGCGCGGTGATGTCGGGCGGCTCGGTGTGCCGCCGGCCGCGCAGCAGCGCCTCGAAGAACCGGGGCGGCTCGTAGATCTCCAGCCGCACGTCCTCGACGGCGCCGTCCCGCACCCGCACGTGCATCGCGCCCTCGCCCTCCACCCGGGCCAGCGCGCGGACGGTCAGCGTGCGATCGGTCTGCTCAGTCACCCTGGTCACCCCTTTCCGGGAGGTCACGCGGCCCGGATCCCGGCGGCGGGCCGTCGGTGACCCGGGACAGCTCGATGAACGCGGGCGCGCCGGCGTTGAACGTGCGGTAGGCCCGCAGGACGTCGGCCTCGCTGAGGCCGGCCGCCCGCAGCAGCCCCGCCTGGGCGCCCGCGTTCGGCGTCTCCGCCGGCCCGAAGCAGCCGTAGCAACCGCGCTGGTGCGCCGGGCACAGCGCGCCGCACCCGGCGTGCGTCACCGGTCCGAGGCACGGCGTGCCCCGGGCGACCGCCACGCACACGACGGCGCGCTGCTTGCACTCGAAGCACACGCTGTGCGCCGGGATGTTCGGCTTGCGGCCGGCCAGCAGGGCGGTGAGGACCTCAAGCAGCTGGCGCCGGTCGACCGGGCAGCCGCGCAGTTCGAAGTCGACGTCCACGTGCGCCGCGACCGGGGTCGACGTGGCCAGCGCGGAGATGTAGTCCGGCCGGGCGTAGACCACCGACGCGAACTCCCGGACGTCGGCGAAGTTGCGCAGCGCCTGCACGCCGCCCGCGCTCGCGCACGCCCCGATGGTCACCAGCGTGCGGGACATCGCGCGTACCCGCCGGATCCGCTCCGCGTCGGCGGCGGTGGTGACCGAGCCTTCCACCAGGGACACGTCGTACGGGCCGGGCTGGCTCCGGCTGGACGCCTCGGTGAAGTGCGCGATGTCCACCCGGTCGGCGATCGCCAGCAGTTCGTCCTCGCAGTCGAGCAGCGTGAGCTGGCAGCCGTCGCAGGAGGCGAACTTCCACACCGCCAGGGTCGGGGCGCCCGTCATAGCTCGCGCACCCGCATCAGCGCCGCGGCCCGGTCGTAGCCGACCACCGGGCCGTCCCGGCACAGCAGCAGCGGCCCGAGCTGGCAGTGGCCGCACCAGGCGGCGCCGCAGCGCATGTTGCGCTCCAGCGACACCCGGATCCGGTCCGCGGGGATGCCCAGCGCCGCGAGCGCGTCGGCGGTGACCCGCATCATGATGTCCGGGCCGCAGACGAACGCCACGCTGTTGCCCGGCGCGAGGCCGGCCGGGCTGATGAGCGCCGTCACCAGCCCGACCTCGCCGCTCCAGCCGCGCTCCGCGCGGTCCACCGTGACCGCCACCTCGACCCCGGCCCGCCGCCACGGGTCAAGGTCGCCCGCGTAGAGCAGGTCAGCCGGGGTCCGCGCGCCGGCCAGCAGCACGATCCGGCCGTACCGGGACCGGTGGGCGAGCGCGGTGAGCACCACCGGGCGCAGCGGCGCGAGCCCGATCCCGCCCGCCACGATCACGAGGTCCCGCCCGGCGGCGGAGGGCACGTCCCAGCCGGCGCCGAACGGGCCGCGCACGCCGATGAGGCCGCCGGGCTGGACCGCGCACAGCGCCCGGGTGACCGCGCCCACCGCGCGCAGCGTGTGCTCCAGGCGACGGGCCCGCCCGCCGCCGCCGTCCCCCAGGCCGCTCACCGAGACCGGCACCTCGCCGACCCCGAGCGCGGTCAGCATGGCGAACTGTCCCGGCGCGAAGGCCGGGACCGGGACGTCCGGATCCGCCAGTTCGACGGTGACCGTGTCACTGGTGTCCTCCCGGCGGGAGGCGACCCGGTACAGGCAGGGCACGGCGGGCGCCGGGTCGGCCAGCGTCGCGGTGGCCGTCCGCTGGCCGGTCACCTCTGCTCCGCCTTGGTCTCGCGGGTCTCGCGGTACCCGGGCTGGGACGGGGCGCCGTACAGGTCGAGCAGCCGCAGCCGGGTGGCCTGCAGCCGTTCGCTGATCACCGGGGTGAACAGGCGCAGGGCCGCGTACCCGAAGGCCGGGTCGGCGTCGCAGCGGCGGAGCACCGCCCGGGCATCGAACTCGATCGCGGTGGTGGCCAGCCTGGCCACCGCGCCGAACTGCCACCGCTGCGGCGGGTACAGCCACGACCAGCCGAGCACCGCGCCGCCGGCCAGCGTCTCGATGACCTGGTCACCGCGGCCGGGCACCCGGATGTCCAGGGTGACGCTGCCGTCTTCGATCAGCCAGAAGCGGTCGGCGTCGCCGCCCTCCTCGAAAAGGCGCTCTCCGGCGGCGAACCTGACCGCGGTGCCGTCCGCGGCCAGCGCCGCGCGCTGCTCGCCGGTGAGCGGCCCGAAGAACGGGTGAGCCGAGATCCGCTCGGCGACCGTGCCCGTCATCGCTCCTGTCCCTTCTGCTGCGCTGCCTTCTCCTGCGCTGCCTTCTCCGCGTCCCGCAGGCCGGCCAGCGCGGCCACCTCCTGGGTGATGTCGATGCCGGCCGGGCACCAGGCGATGCACCGGCCGCAGCCCACGCACCCCGACGAGCCGAACTGGTCGTGCCAGGTGCTCAGCTTGTGGCTGATCCACTGCCGGTACCGGCTCTGCCCGCTGGTGCGCACGCTGCCGCCGTGCAGGTAAGAGAAGTCCAGCGAGTAGCAGGAGTCCCAGACCCGCCACCGCTCGGCATGCTCGCCGCTCAGGTCGGTGACGTCCTCGGTCGTCGTGCAGAAGCAGGTGGGGCAGACCATGGTGCAGTTACCGCAGGTCAGGCAGCGAGCGGCGACATCGTCCCAGTGCGGTGACTCGCGGCTGCCGGCCAGCAGGTCCGCGAGGCCGTCCGCCGGCATGCCGCGGCCCATGCGGGAGGCCGCCTCGTCCACCGCCGCGCCCGCGCGCCGGATGACCGCCTCGTCGGCCGCCCGGCTCGGCACGTCCGCCAGCACGTCCGCGCCGGCGGGCGTGCCGGCCCGCACCACGAAGCGGTGACCCGCGGCGTCGGCCAGTTCCGTCATGGCCAGGTCGAACCCGGACTCGACGCCCGGCCCGCACCCCATCGACGCGCAGAAGCAGGTCGCGCCCGGCTCCGTGCACTCGACCGCGACGACGAACGCGCCGTCGCGCCGCCCGCGGTAGACCGGATCGGCCTGCCGGCCGCCGGTCAGCACCTGGTCCAGGATGCCGATCGCGCGCATGTCACACGGGCGCACGCCGAGCAGGGCGTACCTGGGCGGCGCCGCGGCCTCGCCGGCGGTCACCCGCCCGGCCGCCCGGTCGGCCGACCACAGCCTGGCCCGCGCCGGGTGCAGCACGCTCTTCCACGACTGCGGGCCGGCCGAGTGACCGAACGCGGCGGTATCGGACCGTTCCCGCAGCCGGTACCTCCCCGCTCCGGTCTCCGCCCCCCATCCGAACGGCAGTTCCGCGGCCGACGCCAGCTCCGCCAGCACGATCGCGCCGTCCCGGACGGTCGGGCCGACCACGGTGTAACCCCGGCCGCCCAGTGCCAGGAACAACGCCGCAAGCGCGTCGGCGTCAACCACCACCGGGTCGCCGGGCGGTTGCGGTACTGAGTCACCGCGAGGGTGCATCACTGCCTCCTGTGCTCGCCGGCACCTGACCGGAAGATCCGCCGTCACCGCCGCGCGCACCAGGGACATCGGTCCCCGGTTCGCGGGGCGGCGGCGGTCACGGGCCCTGCGTTCCGTCCGGTGCCTGCCCGCCCTCGCGGCCGTCGCGGAAGATGAGGACCGGGACGTGCGCGTGCAGCGCGCAGTACATGCTGACCGAGCCGAGCACCACCGACGCGAACCCGCCGTGGCCGCGGCTGCCCACCACGAGCAGGTCCGCTCCCGCGGCCTCGCGCAGCAGCACCTCGGCCGCGGGTCCGCCGGCCACCACGGGACGGACCGGGACGTCCGGCTCGAAGGCGCTCACCTCGGCCAGCGCCTCGGTGAGGGTGTTCTTCGCGTTCGCCTCGAAGTCGAACCCGCCCGCCGAGCCGGGTGACAGCCCGTAACCAGCCGAGAAATGCCACGCGGTCACCGCTTCGACCGAGCTCCCGGTGAGCTTCGCCTGCCCGATAGCCCACCGCAGTGCCGCCTTCGAGGAGTCAGATCCGTCGACGCCTACTACGATCCGCCGTTCCTGAGCGGTCATCGCGATCTCTTCCCTTCACCTGCTCAAGGCCCGCCGTCAAGCCTGGCCGGCCGCGGTCCGGCCGGCCAGGGGCTTCCTCCCCGGCGCCGCGGGACGATCGGCCCTTTCGCCTCGGCCGTCTTTGCCCCGGCCGGCCTCGCCTCGGCCGGCGCTGCCTCCAGGCGGGGGCGGGGGGTGACGGCGGCGGGGGACGCCGGGACGACGATGACCACCGGGCAGGGCGCCCGCCGCAGGCAGGCGCGGGCCACCGGCCCGATGAACCCGGTCGGGGCGGCGCCGAGGACCAGCAGGCTGGCGCCTGCCGCGCGGTCCGCCAGCACGTGAGCGGGCAGGCCGTCAGCCAGCTCCGTGGTCACCCGGTGCCGCGGGACTACCCGCGCGGCGCGGGCGGCCGCCAGGGAAAGGCTTGCCGCGCCGGCGTCGCCGCAAGCCGGGGCGGCCGGGGGCGCGTACGGCGCCCGGCGGGAGTCGGCGGGGTCGCGGGCCAGCACCAGGTCCAGCCGCGCGCCGCGCAGCCGGGCCTCGCGCGCGGCCCAGTCCAGGGCGATATCGGATGCCGTCGTGCCGTGCACGCCCGCCACGATCCGCGGCGTGCCCTGGCCGCCCGTCATGACCACATCCTGCTCGCCGGCCATCTCCCGCTCCCTCCCGGCCCCGATAGCGCGGTTACCGCGGTTATCGCGGTGGGACTCCCACGCTTCCAAGCTCGCGCCGAAGCCGCGGGTCCGCTAGGGACGAAGGTCATCAGCCGGCACCCGCTCCCGCCGGCCGCCCGGCGGCGGCGCGTTCGGCGGGGCGGGGGAGGGGGCCGCGGCGCGCCGCCAGGGCTCGGGCGATGACCGCGAAATTCGGGCCTAAGGGCACTGGCGCGGTAACCGGGACGTTAATAGCGTGAGATGGCTGTAAGTTCCTCCTCGCGGAGGCGTTGCCGTGCGCCTGATGAGCCTCGTGTCGATAGTCGCAGCGGTCCTGCTGGCGTTGGCCGGATGCCTGACGCCGCTGACGTCGCAGGCGCCCCTGACGCCTGTCCCCGCCTCGGCGCGCCCGCTGATCGGCGTCTACGAGCCGGGAGTTCCCGGCAGTTGGTCGCCGGTGGCGACGTTCGCCGCCGCGACCGGGGTCGAGCCCGCGATCGTCGTGTACTACTCGCCGTGGAACGAGCCGTTCGCCGCGTCATTCGCGCAGACGGCGTGGGACCACCATGCGTACGTGCTCGTTCAACTGCAGCCTGACGGCGTCACGCTCGCCTCCGTCGCCGCGGGCGGCGCGGACGCCTACCTGCGTTCCTACGCCGACGATGTCGTCGCGTTCGGCCATCCGGTGATCTTGTCCTTCGGGCACGAGATGAACGGCACCTGGTATTCCTGGGGCGCCGGCCACGCGTCGCCGGCGTCGTTCGTCGCGGCCTGGCGGCACGTGGTGCGGGTCTTCCGCGCCGCGGGGGCGGCCAACGTCACCTGGCTGTGGACGGTCAACTCCGTCAACGGGGCGTCGAGCGCGCTCCGTCAGTGGTGGCCGGGCGCGTCCTGGGTGGACTGGGCCGGCGTCGACGGCTACTACTTCCGGCCGACGGATACCTTCGCCTCGGTGTTCGGCTCGACCATCGCGGACATCCGCGCGTTCAGCGGCGCGCCGCTGCTCATCGCCGAGACCGCGGTGGGCACCACCGCGAATCGCGAGAGCCAGATCGACGGGCTGTTCGCGGGCGCCCGTGACGAGCGGCTGGCCGGGCTGGTGTGGTTCGACGAGGCGCAGCACGCCGGCCTGTACCACCAGGACTGGCGGCTGGAGAACGACGCGAACGCCCGTGCGGCGTTCGCGGCCGCGGCGGCGGCGTACCGGGGAACCGGTGGCTCCGGTGCTTGAGGCACTGGTCATCGCCGGGCTGGTCGCCGCCCCGCTCGGCTCGGCCTCGCTCTTCCTGCCGGCCAGCCACCGGCGGCGGCCGGGCGGCGCCTGGCGCGCGGTCTGGCGGGGCTTCCTGGCCGTCGCCGGCACGGCGGTGCTCGCCGCGGCGGCGGCGGCCGTGCTGTACCTGCTGCGGGCGACCAGGGAAAACCTGGTCATCGGGGCCGGGGCCGTGGCGCTGGCCGGGCTGGTGTGGCTTCCGGTCACCCGCCGCTGGCTGCCGCGAGCGCACCTGTGCTGGGCGTCGTGTACCTACCTTTTCACGGTCTACCTGGTGTACGCGCTTGAGTGGACCATCGCCAGCGACCTGGGCCCGGAGAGCACCGCCGGCGGCGTGCTGCTGTGGTTTCTTGAGGTGATCGCGGCGCTGATGTCCTGCGCCTACCTGTGGGAACTGTGCGACGCGCTCGGCACCGAGCGCTGGCGCCGCAGGCGCGTGCCGCCCGAGTCGGGGCGGGTACCCACCGCGGCGCTGCGGGCGGCAGGGCCCGACCGCGCTCCGCCCCTGGTCAGCGTGCAGGTCCCGGCCCACAACGAGCCGCCAGGCATGGTCATCGGCACGCTGCGCGCGCTGCTGCGCCTCGACTACCCCCGCGTGCAGGTCATTCTCATCGACGACAACACCGACGACGAGTCGCTGTGGCGCCCGGTCGAGTCCTGGTGCCAGCGGCACGGCGTCACGTTCAAGCACCTGGAGGACTGGCCCGGCTACAAGTCGGGCGCGCTCAACTATGCGCTGCGGCACCTCACCGACCCGGACGCCGAGATCATCGGGGTGGTTGACTCCGACTACCAGGTCAAGCCGCAGTGGCTGCGGGACTGCGTGCCGCTGTTCGCCGACCCGTGGCTCGGGTTCGTCCAGGCGCCGCAGGACTACCGCGACTGGCTGGGCGCCCGCTACTACCGGCGCCTGTACTACTCCTACAAGTACTTCTTCGCCGTTTCCCAGCCCTCAAGGAACGAACGCGACGGCGCGATCTTCGCCGGCACCATGGGGCTGATCAGGCGGGTCGCCCTGGACGAGCTCGGCGGCTGGGACGAATGGTGCATCACCGAAGACGCGGAGGTCTCGATCAGGCTGCTGCGCGCGGGCTGGTCCGGCATGCACGTCGACGAGCCCGGCGGCTACGGGATCATGCCGCTGACGTTCGAGGCGCTCAAGGGCCAGCGCTACCGCTGGTGCTTCGGCGGCATCCAGTTGCTGCGCATGCACTGGAAGTCGCTGCTGCCTGGCCGGGAGACCAAGGGCAACCACCTGTCGGCGGGGCAGCGCTGGGCCTACCTGTCCGGCGCGCTGCAGTGGTACGGCGACCTGCTCGGGCTGCTGTTCTACGTCTTCCTGCTGGCAGGCGCGGTCAACCTGGCGGCCGGCGGCGGTCAGCTGTTCCGCAAGCTGACGGTCTTCCTCGTGGCGGCCGTGCCCGTGCTCGTCCTGCTCGGCCTGGTCCGCGCGATCGCGCTGCTGCGCCGCAGCACCGGCGCGACCTGGCGCGACGCCCTGGGCGCGTTCTTCATCTGGCAGTCCACCTCGCTGGTGGTCGCCCGGGCCTCGGTGCTGGCCCTGTTCGCGAAGAAGGCCGCGTTCCTGCGAACCCCGAAGACCAGCGAGCGCACTAGCCCGTGGCACGCCCTGCGCGCTAACTGGGCCGAGTCCTTCCTCGCGCTGTGCGGTGTGGCCGGGATGGCCGGCGCCCTCATCGCCAGGACGGACACGCTGAGCGGTCCGCTGCTGGCCGGACTGCTGTTCGTGCCCACGCTCGGCCTGGCCGCCGCGCCCTTCAACAGCTGGGCCGCCCGCCGGGCGGCGCTCCCCGCCTGGCTGCGCGAGCGCCGCGACACCGAGTACCGGCGCGAGCGCCACTCCTTCGCCGCGGGCGTTTCGACCGGCGGCGCGATCGCGGTCACCGTGCTGGCCGCCGCCGCGATCGCGCTGATGCTCACCGGCCGCCTCGTCCCCGGGCCGAGCCTCGTCCGCCCGATCCAGTCCCCGTCCGTGACGACCTCGACCCCGGCGCCGACCCTCACGCCGGCGACCCTCACGCCGACGCCGACGACTTCCACGCCGACCGCGACAACCCCGGCTCCCACTCCCACTCCCACTCCGACCCCGACGACGCCCACCTCGACTCCGGCGACCACGAGCCCGGCGACCTCGACTCCGGCGACCTCGACTCCGGCGACCACGAGCCCGGCGACCACGAGCCCGAGCCCCACCCACGCGACATCCCCGGCCGCTGTGGGGCGCGCCTGAGCTCGCCGCGGCTCGCCGCCGCATTCGCGCCGGCCGCAGGACGCCGGGACGGAGGTCCCTCCCGGCCGGTGCGGTACGGCCCTGCCGCGCGGCCGCGCGGCAGGGCGATGCTGAGCGCAGGACTCCGC
>DAHWEX010000596.1 GCA_027326205.1 Actinomycetota bacterium | reverse complement strand
CCGCGGTCGCGTCGAGCACCTCGACCTCATGGCCGAGGGCCCTGGCGGCCGCCGCCTCCTCGGCCAGGCCGTCGAGCTGCCACGGCGCGGTCGCGAGGTTCAGCTCGCCGGTCAGCGCGAAGTCGCAGTCGATGCCGTACCTGGCGACGGTCTCGCCGATCTCGCGCAGGTTCTGCTCCCCCAGCCTCTCCAGCAGCGGCATCTGCCCGCCGAACCGGTCCAGGCCGTTGCCGATGCCGTGCGTGAGGCTCGCGGAGCAGAACCCGCCGTTGCGGCCGGAGGCCGCCCAGCCGACGGTCTTCGCCTCCAGCAGCACGACGTCGAGGCCGGGGTAGCGCTCGCGGGCGAGCAGCGCGGTCCACAGCCCGGTGAAGCCGCCGCCGATGACCGCCAGGTCCGCGGTCACCGGGCCCGCGAGCGCGCCGGCCGGATCCGGCGCGCCGGGCTGATCGAGCCAGAACGACCGGGGCAGCGCGCCGGCCAGCGACCGCGCCACCGCTGGGTTGATCATGCTCCGACTTTCGCACACGCCGGCCAGCGGGATAGACATAGGGGCTATGCGTATTTGTGTCGTCGGCGCCGGGGCGATCGGCGGGGTCATCGCGGCGCGGCTGGCCGGCGTCGCGGACGCGGACGTGTCCGTGCTCGCGCGCGGCGCTACGCTCGCGGCCGTCACGGACCGCGGGCTGCGCGTGACCTCCCCGGCCGGGGAAACGGTCACGGCGCGGGTGGCGGCCTCCGCCGACGCCGCGGAACTCGGCGAGCAGGACGTGGTGATCGTGGCGGTCAAGGCGCAGTCGATGGCGGGGGTGGCGGCGTCGGCCGGCGGCCTGCTCGGCCCGTCGACCGCGGTGCTCTCCACGGTGAACGGCGTGCCGTGGTGGTTCCTCGACGGCTTCGGCGGCCCCGCGGCCGGCCGGCACCTGGACAGCGTCGACCCCGGCGGGTTCATCGCGTCGGTGCTGCCCGCCGCCCGCGTCATCGGCGGGACCGTGCACCTGTCGGCGTCCTCGCCCGCACCCGGCGTGGTGTCCTGGCGCAGCGGGAACGGGCTGATCGTCGGCGAGCTCGACGGCGCCGCGTCGCCCCGCCTGGCGGCGCTGGCTGGCCTGCTGCGCGCGGGCGGCCTCGACGTCACCGTCTCCGCGCGGATCCGCGACGACGTCTGGTACAAGCTGTGGGGCAACCTGACGCTCAACCCGATCTGCGCGCTCACCAACGCCTCGACCGGGCCGGCCCTCGACGACGACCTGGTGCGCGGGTTCGTCTCCGCGGCCATGCTCGAGGCGAAGGCGATCGGGATGAGGATCGGCTGCCCGATCGCGCAGTCGCCCGAGGACCGGCACGCGGTGACGCGGAAGCTCGGCGACTTCGTGCCGTCGATGCTGCAGGACGCGCGGGCGGGCCGGCCGCTTGAACTCGACGCGCTGACCGGCGCGGTGCGCGAGCTCGGTTCCCTGGTCGGCGTGCCGACGCCCTTCGTCGACGCGATCCACGGCCTGACCCGGCTGCGGGCGAACGCCCGCTAGGCCTACGGCCCCGGGTGCGGGTCGGTCGCGGCGGGCGCCGGGACGCCCGGGTCGTGCTGGCGGGCGCGCCTGCCCGGCCGCCGTCGTGCGGGCGGCGTCAGCCGGACAGGCGCGCGGCCGGGTGCCTCAGGCGGAGACCAGGTCGCAGACGAAGATCAGGGTCTCGTTCGGCTTGATGACGCCGGACGCGCCCCGGCTGCCGTAGCCCATGTCCGGCGGGATGACCAGCTTGCGGCGGCCGCCCACCTTCATGCCCTGCACGCCCTGGTCCCAGCCCGCGATGACCTGCCCGGCGCCCAGGCGGAACTCCAGCGGCTCACCCCGGTTCCAGCTCGCGTCGAACTCCTCGCCCGTGGAGTACGCGACCCCGACGTAGTGCACCTTGACGGTGGATCCCGCCGCGGCGACCTTGCCGTTGCCCTCCCAGATGTCCGTGATCTCGAGCGCCCTGGGCGGCGCGCCTTCCGGGTAGTCCACTTCCGGCTTCGTGATATCCATGAGCTCCACCCTACCGACCGGAAAAGCGCAAGCCCGGGATACCGAACGGACCGGTGTGCCACGAGGCGGCGACCACGGCCCGCCCGGCGGACGGGGCGCGGCGGCCGGGGTTAGCGGTTAGCCGCCCGCCCCGGCGCCCGCGCGTGCGAAGATCATGCGGTGGTTCCGGGCCCGGTGCAGGCGATCGCGACCCTGGTGATCGTCTGCTTCCTGGTCGGGATCGTCTGCTTCCTGGTCGGGATCGCCCGGGCCTGGGAACTGACTGGCGGACCGTCCACCGGCATCACGCACGAGGTTGCCGCCCTGGTCCGCGGCGACGAGGGCGGCGCGCCCCCGGCGGAGGCACGGGCGGAGGCACGGGCGGAGCACGCCGTGCACGAGGGAACGCCCTGACCGCCGATTCCCGACGGCCTTCGCAAGATTGAGTTCCAATCGCAAGGGAATCCGTGGATTGTCGGACCTAAATCTACGAAATTAGTTGACACGGGCGCGGAACGCGGTAAGCATGAGGGAAGATCGCCGGACGCTGCCGGCAAGTCGGACGCTGCCGGCAGGAGGTGAACGGATGGCCCACGGCCCGCGCGGCGGCCCGGTTCCCCTGCTGGCGCTGGACGAGATCTCCAAGCGGATCATCGAGCAGCTGCAGGCGGACGGACGGCAGTCCTACGCGGCCATCGGCAAGGCGGTCGGGCTGTCCGAGGCGGCGGTCAGGCAGCGCGTGCAGCGGCTGCACGACGCCGGCATCATGCAGATCGTGGCGGTCACGGACCCGCTCAAGCTGGGCTTCCGGCGCCAGGCCATG
>DAHWEX010000543.1 GCA_027326205.1 Actinomycetota bacterium | reverse complement strand
GAGCGCGGCCCGCGCGGCCTGCGCCGGCATGCCGGCCGCGAGCGGGTCCCGGGCGGCGAAGGCGGCCACCGCCTTGGGCAACTCGGCGCGCAGCCACGCCCAGTGCGCGGGGTCGGCGAGCCAGTCGCCCGCGACCGGGGCCGGCCCGCCAGAGGCGCCCCCCACGGAAAGCCCCGCGGCGGCCAGTTGCGGCGCGCGCAGCAGCTTGTGCCTGCGGAGCAGGTCGGCCGCGCGCGGCGCGTCGGGGAACGCGGCGAGTTCGTGGACGGCGGCCGCCCCGGCACCCCGGCGGGCGAGCGGCGGCGGGAACGGGTCAAGGACGCGCGCGCCGTAGATCGCGAGCCCGGCGGCACCCGGGTCGCGCAGCAGCACCCGGTCGCCGGCGTGCAGCGGCAGCGGGCTCTTCAGCCGCAGGCGCGCGTAGATCGCGGCCGGGGCGCCGCCGCCTTCTTCCGCGGCGCCGCCCGCGGCGCCGCCGTCGGCGGCGCTGCCCAGGACCCGCACCCTGGCCTGGGTCCGCGCGGCGCCGATGTGCACCAGCAGGTCCGGCGGGAACTGCGGGGGCGGGCCGTCCGTCGCGGGGGTGATCCGGACGTCGACCTCGCTGGTGAGCGTCCAGCAGCCCGGCTCGATGAGCGCCATGCCGCGCGCCGGCAGGTCCGCCGGGATGCCGCGCAGGTTCAGCGCGACCCGCGCCACGCCGGTGACCGCGTCGGCCGGCTCGCCGAGGGTCTCCAGGCCGCGCACCCGGACGGCCCGGCCCTCCGGGGCGAGCAGCAGTTCCTGGCCGTTCCTGACCGTGCCGGCGGGCAGCGTGCCGGTGACCACCGTGCCGGCTCCCCGGATGGTGAACGACCGGTCGATCCAGAGCCGGACCGGGGAACCGGAGCCGTCTTCCGCCCCGGGGGCGGGGCGGCCGCCCAGGGTCGCGGCCAGGCGGCCGAGGGCCGCCCTGAGCTCGTCAAGGCCCTCGCCGGTGACCGCGCTGACCGCGATCGCCTCGACCGCGCCGAGGCTGGTCCTCGCGATCTCCGCGCGGGCCCGGCGGGCCGCCGGGCCCGGGTCGGCCAGGTCCGCGCGGGTGATGGCCAGCAGGCCGTGCCGGACCCCGAGCGCGTGCACGGCGGCCAGGTGCTCGGCGGACTGCGGCATCCAGCCGCCGTCGGCCGCCACGACGAACAGCACGGCGGGGACGGGCCCAAGGCCGGCCAGCATGTTAGGGACGAAGCGCTCGTGGCCGGGGACGTCGACGAAGGCGAGCCGCTCCCCCGGCGCCCCGCCCGCCGCCGGCGGGAGCGTCATCCACGCGTAGCCGAGGTCGATCGTCATGCCCCGGCGGCGCTCCTCCGCCCAGCGGTCGGGCTCCATCCCGGTCAGGGCGCGGACAAGCGTGGACTTGCCGTGGTCCACGTGCCCCGCGGTCGCGACAACGTACATCAGGCCACCGTCTTCTTCGGCGGGCACTCCGCCCTGCTGATTTCGTGAAATGCCGGGGAATGCCGTGGCGCGCCAGCGCCCGGCATTCCCCGGCCGGGCCGCGGCGGCTCACGCATGGCTGGCGGCCGCCCGTTCGATGGCCGCGATCAGCCGCTCGTCGTCTTGCGGGGCAACCGACCGCAGGTCGAGCAGGAGGCTCCCCCGCTCGATTCGCCCGACGACCGCGGCGGCCTCGCCGCGGCGGACGGCGGCGCCGTGCCGCAGGGGCAGCGCCAGTTCCCCGGGCAGCGCCACCGCCGCGCTGGGCACGGTGACGCCGGGTGCGCCGCCGCCGCCGATCGCCGCCCGCGTGGTCACCGCGCTCGCGGAGACGCCGAGGGCGCCGAGCGCCGCAACGATCCGTTCGGCCCGGTCGCACAGGTCCGCCCGGTCGGCGGCCAGCGAGCTGGGAACGGGCGGGAGCGGGCCGGCGACCGTCGCCTCCAGGGCGGCGAGGGTCAGCTTGTCGACGCGCAGCGCGCGGGCGAGTGGATGGCGCAGCAGCCGGCGGACCAGCGGCTCGTCGCCGAACAGCAGGCCGGCCTGCGGACCGCCGAGCAGCTTGTCGCCGCTGGCGGTGACCAGGTTCGCGCCGTCGCGCAGCGAGGTGGCGGCGTCTGGCTCGCCGGGAAGCAGCGGGTGCGGGGCGAGCAGTCCCGAGCCGATGTCGTGGACGAGCGTGACGTTCAGGGCGGCGAGCTCGGCGACCGACGCCTGGCTGGTGAAGCCCTCGACGCGGTAGTTGGACGGGTGGACCTTGAGGATGAAGCCGGTATGCCCGGTGACGGCCTGCGCGTAGTCCTCGACGCTCGTCCGGTTGGTGGTGCCGACCTCCCGCAGGCGCGCTCCGGTGCTCTCCAGCAGATCGGGAAGGCGGAAGCGGTCGCCGATCTCGATCAGCTCGCCCCGGCTGATGACGATCTCCCGGTCCGCGGCGAGGGCGGTGGCGGCGAGGACGAGGGCGGCGGCGTTGTTGTTGACGACGCCGGCCGCCTGGGCGTTCGGCACGGCGCGGCTGAGCGCGTCGATGACGCCCTGGCCGCGGCGGGCGGCCCGCGCGCCTGTCTCCAGGTCGAACTCCACGTCGCAGGTGCCGGACGCGGCGAGCAGCGCGTCCCGTGCGGCCTGGCTCAGCGGCGCGCGGCCCAGGTTGGTGTGGACGAGGACACCGGTGGCGTTGATGACCGGGGTCAGCGAGGCGGCGGTCGCCGGGAGTTCGGCCGCCGCGGCGTCCGCGACCTGGTCCGGGGTGATCTCGGCGCTGCGCGCCCGCGCCTGCGCCCGGGCGATCGCGGCCTTCACCAGGTCCCGGCCGACGCGCTGCTCGGCCGCCCGCATCCGCGGGTCGGCGAGGAGCTGGTCCGTGCGCGGGATCTTCCTGAGCACGGCGGCGTCGGGCGCGCCTCGGGCGAGATCATCCACGGTGGTGACCATACCCCCGCCTGGCGGCCGCCGCCCACCGCCGTCTGGCGGCGACCCGGCGCCCGGGCGCCGTTCACCGGGAATACACCCGCGAACCCGATCCTTTACGGTATTTCCCGATAAAGCCCCGAGGCGCGACATATCGGACTCGATAACCGTCGAATTAGGCGGCGGAGGCGCCTTCCGTTCAATACGATGCGACGGTACCGGAAGGGGAGGGGGCTCATGTTCTTGCCTGAAGCAGGCGAATTCCTGACGCCCGCCACGGCGATCGACGGTTTCCGGCTCGGCTGCCTCATCGATGCGTCCACCGGGATGGTCCTTGCGTCAGTGCAGCACGAGGACGCACCCGACTCGCTGACCGCGGCGGCGGGGGCAGCCGATATCGTCAGCGTGCTGACCCTGCTGAACGGAAAACTCGCGACCGGGGAAATCCTTGAGGACGTGATGATCACCTTTAGCGATAACTTCTTCATGGTCCGCCCGGTCGGACGGGACACGGAACCGCGGATTCTGCTGCTTGTCGTGACGAACCGGCACCGGACGAACCTGGCGCTGGCGCATCGTTCGGTCCGGGAACTCTGCGCGAGCTACCCCGCATGAGCGAACCGGCAAGCACCGTGCGTCCGCGAACGCGGACTCCGAGCGCCAGCGAGGTGGCCTCGTGAGCGAGGTCTCCAGGCGCACCCGGGTACGCCAGCTTGCCGAGTCGGTCTGGCGAGGGAGGAAAGTGAACGGATACGCGAACCTGATCGCGACCCGGCTGCGCAAGCTGGCCGAGGAGCACGGCACCGGGGCGCTGCCGGTGTCCGGGCGCGGTGACGGCGCGATCTTCTTCCACGGCGGGCAGGTCGTCTACGCCACCTCGAGCCGCACCTCGCCGCCCGTGCCGCGCACGCCGGACCTGGCCGCGGTCGGATTAGCGCAACGAGGCGCCGCCGGCCCGGGCGGCGGAGACTCCCCGGACCGGGCGGGACCGCCGCCCGCCGTGCGCTCGGCCAGCGGGCTCTCCGGCCTCCTTGAGCTGACCGGGCAGGTCATCGACGCGATCACCGAGTTGCTGTCGAACGAGTCCCGCTACGCGAAGTTCCAGTACGACGTCGGCTCCCCGGCCGGCCGGATGCGCCCCATGCCCGTGGAAACGCTGCTTGCGGAGGTGCAGCGGCGCCATGAGGTGCTGCGGCAACTGGCCCCCGTCGTCACGCCGGACACGGTCGTCACCTGCGACCCGGCGCTGGAACCGCCGTCCGTGCAGGTTTCCCCGAGCCAGTGGTCGCTGCTGATGCGGGCGGACGGGGCGGCGACGCCGCGCGGTCTCGCGCTGCGCCTGGGCCGGAGCGTCTTCGGCACCACGATCGAGGTGCACCGACTGGTCGAGCTCAGGCTGCTCGTGGTGCCCGGACGGCCCCCGGTGCCCGCCGGGCGGCGGCCGGCCGCGACCTTGTCGTTCATCCGCGCCGTCTGCGACACAGGACGCGCCAGCTAGAGGTTCCTGAGCCCGTTGAGCACCTGGAGCAGCACGTCGGGCGGCGGCGGCTGGCCGGGGTCGGCGGGCCGGTCCCCCCACGGGTGATCCCGCGTGGCGCGGCGCACCGGCAGCCGGACCGGGGTGCACAGGCCCGCCGTGGTGAGGCTGCCCAGGCACTCCAGCGTGTCCTTCAGGGCCGCGCCGCGCCGCGCGGCGAGTTCCCTGGCCGAGACGCGGGGGCCGATCTGGCAGGCGACCGCCCACTGCTCCCGCGTCATGACGGCGGCCGGTTCCCGCAGTTCGCACCGTGTCACCGTCATGGTCGGCGTCAGGCCGTAATCGGCGATCCGCTCCGCCGCGCTGAGGGCTTCGCCGCGCACGAGGTCGATGCCGAGGCGCGGAAACATCTCCGCCCAGCGGCTGCGCATGGCGGTGAAGCGGATGTCGGCGACCGGGTACTCCGCCGCCAGCGGGATCGTCAGGACCAGGAAGGCGTCCACGACGATGGACCGGACCAGTTCGTGCAGCCCGGCCGGCGTCAGGTAGCCCCGCCGCAGGGCGGCCCCCGCGATGGCGGCGTCGTCGGCCTCCTTGCCGGACGGCAGGTCCGGCAGGCCGCCCAGGGCCGGACGGAGGCCGCGCAGCCGGGCGGTGAGGCCGGGAACCCAGGACGCCCGGGCGAAGACGATGCGGCCGCCGTCCAGGTAGATCGCGCCGGCCGGGCTTCCGGTGACCTTGAGGATCCCCGACGCCTCGCGGGTCGTCAGACCCTCAACCGCTGTCATCACCTGCGGCCTGGTCAGTTGCCCGTGCGACGCCACTGCCAATTGCCCTCTCCGCGGCGCGGCACATGCGGACATTCAGCAAGCACTCATAGCACGAATCCGCCGCACACCGCATTTACCACATAACACTTAAATCGGACATTGCGCTATTTATCATATGCCGATACGTTACGGCAAGTGTACCTTTTCCCTCCGCGCCGCGCGGCGCCTTCCGGAGCGGATGCCACCATAAGACGCTTAACTTATATATGCGTCAATGTTTAGCAATTCCCTTATTGTTTTCCATCGAAGTTACTTTAAGTAATTGACTATATCGCTGCGTAATGACTTTTCCGCGCATATCGCGACGACGCCGGACCGCTTTTCGCTAACCTGGCAGAACAACAGTCAAGCGGTAGCCAAGAGGGGGAAATACGTGAATATCGAGGCGGCTCTCAAGGAAGCGATGAACATCGACGGCGCCCTCGGCGCGGCGCTCGTCGACTGGGAGAGCGGGATGTCGCTCGGCACGATCGGCGGCGGGAAGTACCTCGACCTCGACGTGGCGGCGGCCGGGAACACCGAGGTCATCCGCGCGAAGATGCGCACGATGGAGTCGCTGCGGCTCGACGACACCATCGAGGACATCCTCATCACGCTCGTCAAGCAGTACCATCTCATCCGGCTCAGCAAGAGCTCGCGGAACGAGCAGGGCCTGTTCCTCTACCTGGTCCTCGAGCGCCAGAAGGCCAACCTGGCCCTGGCCCGCCACAGCCTCAGGCGAATCGAGAACGACCTCTCCGTCTAAGGACCGCGTCCGGAAATCTCCCTTTCCGGCTCCCCGGCCGACCTAGTACAGCAGCCGCGCGT
>DAHWEX010000528.1 GCA_027326205.1 Actinomycetota bacterium | reverse complement strand
CTGCTCCCCCTGGGCGGTCCGCTGCTTGCCCGCCAGGTCGGCGGCCCGGGCGCGGCGTTCCGCGACCCGCCTGGTGACCGCCCTGGCCCCTTCCAGCGCGCCCGCCGCGGCGGCGGCGGCCGAGTCGGCGGCCGCGTCGGGCGGGAGGTGGATCCCGGCGGCGGCCAGGTCGGCGTTCAGCCGGCCGGCGAGCTCGCCGATGCCCGTGCGGGCGGCGTCCGCGTCGCGGTCGGCGTCCGCCGCCTCCCGCTCGCGGAGCTTCGCCTGGCCCGACGCCCAGGTGACCAGCTCCGTCCAGCCGTCGAGCAGGCCCTTGTCGTCCAGCGCTGGCGCGCCGAGGGCGACCACGCGGTCCCGGGCGGCGGAGAGCTGGCCGCGGGCGTCCCGTTCGGCCCGCTCCAGCGCCGCGAGGGCTGCCTCGCCGGCCGACCGGGCGGCGCGAGCCGAGCGCAGGTCCGCCTCCGCCCGGGCGGCGTCGGCCTCGAGCCGGTCCAGCAGCGCCAGCCGCTCGGTGATCTGCGTGTCGCCGGGCGCGTCGGTGAGCAGTTCGTCGAGTTCGGCGACGCGAGCGGTGACCCGGCTCAGCTCGCCCCTGGCCCGTTGGTCGGCATCGGACGCCTGCTTCGCCTGGACCCGCAGCGCGGCGAGAGCACGTTCCGCCGCGGTGAACTCGGCCGTGAACTGCTTGCGCTCGCCGTCGGCGGCCGCCTCCGCCTCCCGCGCACGGCCCAGGGCGGACGCTCGCATCCGGGCCTGCTCCCCGGCCCACCCGGCCAGCGCGGTCCATCCTTCGGCCAGGCCCATGGCGTCCGCCGGCGGGGCGCCGAGTTCCACGAGGGGATCGCGGGCGGTCCGCAGCGCGGCCGCGGCGGCGGCGAGCTCGGCTTCGGCCTTTTCCGCTTCGGCCGCGGCGGCCCGGTGCCGCGCCCGTGCGTCCCGCACCGCCGAGGCGGCGCGCTCCGCCGTTTGCCCGGCCTGCCGCCGCGCCTGGGTCAGGGCGGCGACCTCGGCGAGCGCGCTCGCCAGCAGGTCATCAAGATTCCCGGCCCCGCCGGCGCGGCCCGTGCCGCCGGGAACGTCGCCGGCCTCCCGGCCGCTGTTCGCGTCCGCCGGCGCGGCGGCCGCGGTGCGGGCGGCCGGCAGCGGGAAAGAAGCGAGCGGGCCGGCTAGCAGGCTGGCCAGGCTGGCGACGAGGTCCGTGCGCCGTTTAGCGCCGGCCACGAGGACCTCGTCCGCTCTAGCGGCGGCGGCGCTGGCCTTGCGGGCGGCGGACTGGGCCGCGACGACCATGCGGTTCGCGTCGTCCAGCAGTGCCCGGGCCGCGTCGACCTCACCGGCGGCCAGCGGGGCCGGGAGCGCCGCGACGGTCTGCTCGCACACCGGGCACGGCTCCCCCGCGACCAGGTGCGGGCGCAGGCCTGCCACGACGTGGGCGCGGCGTGCCTCCTCTAGCTCGTCCTGGCGCCGCTGGCGCGCCGCTTCAGCCGACGCCAGGGCGTTTTCCGCCTCGTCCCGCGCGGCCGCGGCCCGTCGCGCGGCGCGCTCGGCGACGCTCCCGTCGGCGCGGAGGACACGCAGATCACTCAGGTCGCGGTGGGCCTGGGCAAGCGGTGCCTCCGGCGCCGCGGCGGCGTGGGCCGCGCGCGCGGCCCCGTCGGACCGCTCGGCTTCCTCCACGGCGGCCGCCGCGGCGGTGACCGCGGTCACGGCGGCCGTGCGCCGCTCGTCAAGCTCGGCAACCCCGGCAGGGACGGACACCCGGGCGAGCCTGGCGTGCTCGCCCGCCAGGACCGTCACCCGGTCGGCGGCGGCCTGCGCGGCCCGGTCCGCCGCGTCACGGGCCGCCCGCGTCTCGTCCAGGGCGGCGACGGCCTCCTCAACGGCGGCAGACGCCTCACCCGCCCGTGCCCCGCGCTCGGTGACCTCGGCCACGAGGCCCGAGATGGCGGCCCGGTGCCGCGCGTGCTCGGCCCGGTGCGTCCTGGCCAGCTCGAGCGGTGCCCGCCGGGGGGCGCCGGCCAGCGCGTCGCGGGCGGCGGCGTCGGCGCCCTCGGCGGCCCGCTCGGTGTCCTTCAGCGTCGCCACGCTGGCCCGGTGCGCGGCGAGGTCCGCGTCCAGCCCGCCGGCGCCGTCGGGGACGCGGACCGCGGCCAGGGCCGCCGCGTCGGCGCGCAGCCGCCGCAGCCGCTCCTCGGCGGCCTTCAGCTCCTCGCGCCGGGCGGCGATCAGCGGCAGCGCCGCCGCGACCCGGTCAGCGAGGCCGGCCAGGGCGGCCTCGGCGGCGCCGGCGGCCCGCTCCGCCTCCGGGGTGGCGTCGGCGTAGCCGAGCAGCTCCTCGCCGTAGGTGCCGACGCGCTGCGCGGCCACCTTGGCCCGTTCGTTCGCCTTCACCATCATCAGCCGGTAGTGCTCCGCGCCAAGCAGCCGCAGCAGGATGTCCTGCCGTTCGGCGGGCTTGGCGTGCAGGAACGCCGCGAACTGCCCCTGCGGCAGCACCACGCACTGGGTGAAGTCCTCGTACCGCAGGCCGAGCAGCTTCTCGACCGCCTCGTTGACGCCGTCGAGGTCCTTGGCCAGCGGGAAGGTCGCCTCGCCGGGCGCGGCCAGGCCGGACGGGTCGGCGAGCCGCTCCAGGCTGGCCGCCCGCTGGCTGACCGCGCCGCCGACCCGGCGCAGCTCACGGGCCACCACGTAGCGCTGCCGGTCGACCTCGAAGACGAGCTTGACCGTGCCCCGGGTGACGGTCGGGGCGATCGCGAGCGAGACCATGCCCTTGCGGCCCCAGCGGGGCACCGACCCGTACAGGGCGAACGTCATCGCGTCGATGACCGTCGACTTCCCCGAGCCGGTGGGGCCGACGAGCGCGAAGAAATCCGCGTCGCCGAAGTCGACGTGCGCCTGCTCGCGGAAGGAGGCGAAGCCGTGCAGGTCCAGCGTGATCGGGCGCATCGTCGTTCCCTCTTCCCTGCTCAGCCCGCCGGGGCCAGCTCGCCGAACTGATCGGGCACCGGGCCCGCGGTGACCTCGTCGTGCAGCGCGCCGAACAGGGCCGCGACCTTCGGGTCGCTGACGTCCCTGGTGGCGCAGTAGACGGCGAACAGCTCCGCCGGGGTCCGCCCCACGCGGGCCTCCCCCGTCCGGGGCGCCTTCTCCGCCCGGGGTGCGAACTCCGGGTCGATGCGTACCTCCAGGGCGTTGGGCAGGACCGCGACCACGTCCTCGCGCAGCCCGGCCCTGGTCGGCTCCCGCAGGTAGACCCGCAGGTAGTCGTCGCCGAATTCGGCGGCCCTGGCCTCCAGTTCGGCGAGCGTGCCGGTCACGGTGCGCAGCCGCCGCCCGGCGGCGACGGGGACGTCCGTCACCCGGGCCGGCGTTCCGGGGGTCGCCTCGACCAGGCAGACGACGCTGGCGTTGCCCTGCTCGCCGAAGTCCACGGCCAACGGCGCGCCGCTGTAGTGCACGGGGGCGGGGGCGGGCAGCGACTGCCGCCGGTGCAGGTGGCCGAGCGCCACGTAGTGCGCGGAGACGGGGAAGACGCTCGCGGGCACGCTGTACTCGAAGATCGACTGCGCGGACCGCTCGCCGCCGCCGAACGTGCCGCCGACGCAGGTGACGTGGGACATGACGAGGTTGACCGTGTCGCCGCCGAACCCGCCGGTCAGCGAGGCGACGACCTGGCGGATCTGTTCGTCGTACGCCCGGACGTTCTCCGCGGGGGTGTTCGCCACGATCTCGGCGGCGCGCACCGCGTACCGCTGCGACAGGAACGGCAGGATCGCGACCTGGACGTCCGCCCCGTCGGAGCGTGCGCTGAAGCGGACCACGCCGCCCCGCGCCGCGGGCCGCACCGTCCCGGCGAGGGTGATCCCCGCGACGCCCATCAGCGGCCGGTACGCCTCGAAGGTCGGCCCGTGGTCGTGGTTGCCCGCGATGACGATGACCTCGGCGCCGGACCGCCGGATCCGCAGCAGCGCCTCGTTCACGGCCTGCTGCGCGGCGGCCGACGGGGCCGACAGGTCGTAGACGTCGCCGGCCACCAGGACGGCGTCGGCCTCGCTGGCCTCGGCGACCGAGGCGATCTCGGCGAGGACCGCGCGCTGCTCCTCCAGCCGGTCCCGGCCCTTGAGCGTCTTGCCGACGTGCCAGTCGGCCGTGTGCAGGAACCTCATGCGGCACCTTTCACTCGAGTCACTCTAGAACGGCGGGATGTCGTCTTCCGGCGGCAGCCGTGACAGCAGGTCGGGCGCGGGCCGGGCGGCGGACGGGCTCCTGATCGGGCCCGCGCACTCCGACAGCCGGGTCGCCCAGGCCGGGAACGGGAACTCGATCGCGAGCGGCACCGGGATCTGCGGCTGCGAGACGAACATCGCGCCGGGCTTCGCGATCGTGGCGCGGATCCGCTGCGAGGCGGGCAGGAACCCGTACTCGGGGCGTCCCGCCTCGGCGGAGTCGAGGCGGCCGACGACCCGGACGGCCGAGTTCGACACGATGCGCCGCTCGACCTCGCTGGCGGTCTGCTGGGCGCCGACCAGGATGATGCCCAGGGACCGGCCGCGCTCGGCGATGTCGAGCAGGACGTCCTTGATCGGCGAACTGCCTTCGCGCGGCGCGTACTTGTTCAGCTCGTCGATCATCGTGAACAGCAGCCCGCCCGCCCCGGCGTCCTCCTTGCGGGCGGTCTCGGCGGCGAGGACCACGCCGACCACGAACCGCTGCGCCCGCTCGGGCAGGTTGTGCAGGTCCACGACGGTGACCTGCTGGCCGGCGGTGGAGATGCTGCGCCGCTGCGTGCCCAGCAGGTCCGCGCGGATGATGCCGCTCAGCGCCCGCAGCGACGAGCGGAGCCGCCGGACGAACGCGTTGACCGTGCCCGTCCCGGTGACCGGCCCGGCCCAGTCCTTGCGGGCGTCCTCGTCGCTGAGCCGGTCGACGATCAGGTTGACCAGGTTCTCGTAGGTCGACACGACCACGCCGTCGATCTTCACCGCGCCGTTGGTGCCGTAGGGCTCGGCGTCGTGCCGGAGCCGGGCGGCGACCTGGTGGATGACCATCGTGTACTGCTGCCGGTCGTCTTCCGCGTCGGCGAACACGTACGGCAGCAACTGGCCCGCGCAGAACTCGGCGATGGTCCACCAGAACGCCTCGACGCCGCTGGTGCGGCCGGTGACGTTGGGCCGCCCGGTGGTGTCGTCGGGGATCGGGGGCGCCCAGAAGCCGACCGACGCGAACGGCTCGGCGGGCAGGCCGAGCTTCGCGTACTGGTCGCGCAGGTCGTCGTCGAGCTTGACGTTCGGCTGGTCGAGGAACAGCAGGTCCTCGCCCTTGACGCTGAACACCAGGGCCTTGGCGTTGACCGCCCGCTCGCGCAGCGCGCCGGAGCGGAAGATGGAGTGCAGCAGGAACAGCGCGAAGCTCGTCTTCGTGGCCACGCCGGAGATGCCGCTGATCGACACGTGCGCGCCCCGGGTCCCGTCGAGGAACTCCATGTTGACGTAGATCGGCGCGCCGTCCCTGCCCCGCCCGAGCGGCACCCGGTTGGCCATCTGGTCGAAGTACAGGGCCTGGGCCCGCTCGGTGCCCGTGGCGCGGCGGACCACCTCGCCCGGGCGCGGCGGCACGTAGACCTCCGGCTCCACCCGCGTCGTGCTGACCTCGGCGATCTCCTGCGTCCGCGCGGGCAGCACGCCCTCGGAGATCAGGAAGACGTCGGAGCCGAAGCTCGCGCCCTCCTGCCGGGCCCGCACCTGGGTGACGATGCCGCTGGTCAGCACCGGCCCGATGCCCGGGACGTGCCGCAGCGTCACGACCACGTCGTCGAGTTGCAGGTAAGAGGCCTCGTCGAGGGCGACGGCGAACTCAAGCGGCGTCGAGTCCTCGGTCCCGGCGACAAGGCCGACCACATCGGCGGGGTCAGCGCGGTGCGCGTCGTCCGCAGCGTGCGCCGGCGAGACGCCCGACGCGACATGCTCTACCACAGCCTCAGCTCCCCCACGTGCAACGGACGCGAAACCGAACGTGCTCTCACCCTAGAGGGTGCCGCCGACAATCGCCGTCGCCTCGCGCGGGCCGCCGACGCGGCGTCCGGTCAGCAGCGGGGATCGTCGAGGCGGCTCAGCAGGTCGCCGAGGGTTTCGCGGTCGGCCGGGGCCAGCGGGGCGAAGAGGTCGTCGGCGGCGCGGCGCCGGGCCTCGCGCAGTTCGTCGCGGACGGCCAGGCCCCGGTCGGTCAGGCGCAGCAGGATGGCGCGGCGGTTGCGCGGGTCGATCTCGCGGCTGACCAGGCCGGCCTCCTCCAGGGCGTCGATGACCGTGGTGAGCGAGCGGGGCACGATGCCGAGGCGCTCGGCCAGTTCCGTCATCCGGGGCGGGTCGTCGCTGCGGGTGATCAGGCGCAGGGCGCGCTCCTGCGCCGGGGTGAGGCCGAGCGGAGCGAGCCGCTCCGCCTGCGCCCGGCGCAGCCGCCTGGTCAGCCGGTGCAGCAGGTCGGCGAGCTGGACCGGGTCCTCGTAGCCCATTCTCCTACGCTACCAGGAGCCTGGCTCTTATTGAGCTAGGAAGAATTATGAGTTAAACTCCGTTTGAGCGAACACGACTAACTACCTAGCCTCGGAGGCTTTATTGAGTACCCCCACCCGTTCCCCTTCCACCCGTTCCCCTTCCGCGCGTTCCCCGCGCACGACCGGGAATCCCCGGGTCTCGCTGCGGCGGGTCGTGCGGCTGTTCCGCCCCTACTCCTGGCAGCTCGCCTTCGTCGCCCTGCTCGTCGCCGCCTCGGCGCTCGTCTCACTCGTCAACCCGTTCCTGATCCGCGAGATCATCGACGTCGCCCTGCCGCAGGGCCGCACCGGCCTGCTGAGCGCGCTCGCCGTCGCCATGATCGTCGTCGCCGTGGCCAACAGCTCGTTCGGCGTCTCCCAGACCTACGTCTCCACCCGCGTCGGCCAGCGGGTCATGCACGACCTGCGGACCGCTGTCTACTCGCACCTGCAGCGCATGTCGCTCGCGTTCTTCACCAGGACCCGCACCGGCGAGGTGCAGTCGCGCATCGCCAACGACATCGGCGGCATGCAGGCGACCGTCACCACCACCGCCACGACGCTGGTGCAGAACCTGACGCTGGTGGTGGCCTCATTCGCGGCCATGTTCGCCCTGGACTGGCGGCTGTCGATCGCGTCGCTGGTCATGCTGCCGTTCTTCGTCTGGATCAGCCGGCGGGTCGGCACCGAGCGGCGCCGCATCACCCGCGACCGCCAGCGGCAGCTGTCCGCGATCTCCTCGATCGTCCAGGAGTCGCTGTCGGTCAGCGGCATCCTGCTCGGGCACACGATGGGCCGCTCCGCGTCGCTGACCCGCGACTTCGCCGCCGAGTCGGAGAAGCTGTCGGACCTGGAGATCTCCTCCAACATGGCCGGCCGCTGGCGCCAGTCGCTGATCCAGGTCGTCATGTCGTCCATGCCCGCGGTGATCTACTGGGTGACCGGGCTCACCGGCAGCGGCGGCCGCATGGCCATCTCCATCGGCACGCTGGTGGCGTTCACCACGCTGCAGCAGGGCCTGTTCCGCCCCTCGACGCAGTTGCTCAGCGTGGGCGTGGACCTGCAGAGCTCGCTGGAGCTGTTCGGCCGGATCTTCGAGTACCTAGACCTGCCGGTCGACGTGGCCGAGCCCGAGTCGCCGGCCGCCATCGGACGGGTGCGCGGCGAGGTGCGCCTGCACGATGTCGGCTTCGCCTACGCCGGATCGGCCACGCCGACCCTGTCCGGCATCGACGTGACCGTGCCCGCCGGGCACTCGCTCGCCATCGTCGGCGAGACCGGCTCCGGCAAGACCACGCTCAGCTACCTCATCCCCCGGCTGTACGACGTGACGTCCGGGGCGGTGACGATCGACGGGGTCGACGTGCGGGACCTGTCCTTCGACACGCTGGCCGCCGCCGTCGGCGTGGTCTCGCAGGAGACCTACCTCTTCCACGCGTCGGTCGCCGACAACCTGCGGTTCGCCCGGCCGTCCGCGACCGACTCCGAACTCGTCGCGGCCGCGCAGGTCGCGCAGATCCACGATCACCTGATGTCCCTGCCCGACGGCTACGACACCGTCGTGGGCGAGCGCGGCTACCGGTTCTCCGGCGGGGAGAAGCAGCGGCTGGCCATCGCCCGGGCCGTGCTCCGCGACCCGCCGGTCCTCGTCCTGGACGAGGCCACCAGCGCGCTCGACACGCAGACCGAGCAGGCCGTGCAGGAGGCCATCGACGCGGTCGCCGCGGGGCGCACGACGATCACGATCGCGCACCGGCTGTCGACGATCAGGGACGCCGACGAGATCATCGTCCTCGACCACGGCTCGGTCGTCGAGCGCGGCACCCACGAGGAACTGCTCGCCCGCGGCGGCCACTACGCCGCCCTCGTCAGCCGCGACACCGACCTGGCCGAGGCCGCGGCCTGAGTCCCGACAGACCTCGAACGGCAATCGCACCGGTCCGGGCGGGCCCGTGCGCGAGGTAGCCCGCGCACGGCCCGCCCCGGACTTCCGTCAGTCCCCGAGGTCGCTCAGGAACCGGTTGGTGTACTCCAGTGCCGACGTCCCGGAAACCGAGTTGCAGGTGGGGGACGCGTACGACTGGGCCGAGGGGCAGGGCGTGTCGCGGTCAAGCGACCAGAAGTGCAGCCCGGCCAGGCCGTTGGCGGCCGCGTAGGCCGTCAGCGTGTCCACGTCGGCGGTCGTGAAGGTCTCGGCGCTGTTGTCGTTCAGGCCGATCATCGGGGTGACGGCGATCTTGCCCGCCGGGATCCCGTAGGTGTGCTCGAGGTTCTGCACCGCCTGGATCGCCGACTGCGCCATCTCGCAACTGCCGGAGACAACGACGCACACGCCGCTCGACGCGCTGCCGAAGTCCATGGTCATCAGGTTGATGACGTAGTTCTTCAGGCTGGAGCCGAGCACCGCCTGGACGACCTCGTTGCCGAGCGAGTTCACCCCGCCGTAGCTGCCGTCGGACGCGGCCAGCGTGGCGAGCGTGAACGAGAACTGCACGTTGGGGTACGCGGACTGCGCTCCCGCCGCCGCGGCGACCAGGTTCGCGATGTCCGACGCGCTCTGGCCGCCTTCGATGTCGAAGTCGATGCCGACCAGGTGCGGGCCGGCGTAGCGGGCGATGAACGATTCCATGCCGGCCGTCGAGGCGCAGGTGAAGGTCCCGGCCTCACCGCCGGTCGAGACCACGTAGTTCTCACCGGCGCTGTTGAGCTGCGGGACGTTCTCGGCCGCCCAGGCGGCCCCCGGGGCGCCGCCCCAGGTCTCGCTGCCGCAGGCCCCGGTAGCGAACGCGAGGGTGATCGCGGGCAGCTTCGGGATGTACTGCGACACCAGGCTGCCGGGACCCACCACCGGCAGGTCGCTCCCTTCCACGGCCGACTGCATCTGGTAGTTGTTCCAGTTCATGTTGATGGTGACGTCCTTGTACGGGCTGAACAGCAGGCCGCTCACCGAACCCGTCCCCGAGCCCGAGCCCGAGCCTGAGCCTGAGCCCGAGCCCGACCCTGAGCCCGAGCCCGAGCCCGAGCCGCCGGTGCACGCGCCGTCGGACGTCCACGGCTGGCCGGAGCCGCTGCCGCCGTTGTTGGTCGCCGGGTCGTTGCCCTGGGTCCACCAGTTGGCGGTGTAGTTGATGCCGTTCTCGCTGGCCTGGTCGCCGGCGGTGTAGACCGCCGTCGAACTCCACGCCGCGGCGCAGGCGGTGGCCGCCTGGGCGGCGGGCCCGGTGGTCAGCGCGAGCACCGAGCCGCCGACGGTTAGCCCGAGCGTCGAGCCAGCGATGAGAGCCGTGCGCAGAATCCGTCTTCTGACCTGCATGGATCCTCCAGGGATGAGAGGAGCTGAGAAGATCTGGCGACCGCATGAGCGGTCATGGGGTGTTGTGGTCACTGTGGCGGCCGGAAGACGGGGCGTCAAGGATTACTGTAAACAAACCTTCCAGTTAAGGAAGATTTATGGTAAAGAACATTTACCGTTAATTGTTGCGGCGCGGGCCGCCGGCGAGCCGGCTCCCAGCCGGACGCGCCGCCCTGGACGAGGATGAACAGGCCCAGGGCCAGGGGGGCAGCAGGCCCAGGCAGGCGACGGCTGACCCGGGCAGCAAGATCGTGCCGTCGGCGGCCCGGCTTAGGTGATGGTGATCACGCCGTTGGCGACCGTGATGGGCACCGGCGTGAGCGGGCGGGTGGCGGGGCCGGCCACAACGCCGCCGTCGCTGATGCGGAACGTGCTGCCGTGACACGGGCAGTCGATCGTCCCGTTCGCGACCTTGTCCAGCAGGCAGCCCACGTGGGGACAGACCGCGCTAAAGGCCTTGAACTCCCCGGCGGCGGGCTGGGTGACGACGACGTTGTCCTTGAGGATGACCGCGCCGCCGCCCACCGGGATGTCCGCGGTGGCGGCGACCGGGACCGGGACCGTCTGCCCGTCGGCCGCCGTGGACGGGGCGGGCAGCTCTTCGTCCTGCGGGATCGCGCCGCCGTCGGTGGCGTCGAACGGGACCGCCGCCGTGCTGCAGCCGGCCACCGCGCCGACGGCCACCGCGCCGGCGACGCCCGCTCCCAGGAGTACCGCACGCCGGCCGGGAGGCCTGTGCTGCCGGGTTTCTTCGCTCATCGGTCACCCTTCGGTTGCTGTTAAGCGGAGTGAACAGTGAAACGTATAGTAATGAGCTAAACATTAAGTTTGAGCTAGTTAATAGATTGTTAAGCGGTTGACTATACTTCGAGGGTGAACGTGACGCTCTCCAGGCGCGGAAGCTACGCGGCGGCCGCGGCCATCTGCCTGGCCCGCGCCTACGAGTCCGGGCGGCCGAAGAAGCTGCGCGAGGTCTCCGCGGAGATGGCGATCCCCCGCACGTTCGCCTCGCAGATCCTCGGAGACCTCGTGCACGCGGGCATCGCGGTGTCCGCGTTCGGCCGGGACGGCGGTCACCGCCTGGCCCGTCCGCCGGAGCAGGTGAGCGTGGCCGAGGTGATCGAGGCGGCGGAAGGCCCCCTGGCCTCCGGGCGCTGCGCGCTTCGGGACGGCCCGTGCCGGTGGCAGGAAGTCTGCCCGCTGCACGAGACGATGACCACGGCCACCGCGTCGCTGCGGGAAGTGCTCGCCGCCACCAGCCTGGCCATGCTCGCGGCCCGGGACGCGGCCATCGCCGGCGGAACCTATCCCGTCCCCGCCGACTCCCACCGGCAGGCCGCCGACGTGGCCGATTCCGTGCAGGTCGAGTTGCCCCTCGCGGCGATCGCGGCCAGGCTCAGCGCCGCCACCGCCTGGCTGACCGCTGTCGCGCAAGCCTGCGACCAGGGAGAACAGCAGGCCGACGGCCTGCCGAAGACGGTGGCCGTCCACCTGAGCCAGGCGGTGGAGGCAGACGGCACTCAGCAGGCGCCGCTGGTCTGGGAGGCGGTGGGCCCCGGCGGCGTCTACCCCCGGTTCCAGGGCGAACTCCAGCTCAGCGCCCTCGACCCGGAACGGTCGGAACTGCGCGTCCGCGGCAGCTACCGCCCCGCGCCCGGCACGCACCACCGCCCGCCGGGAGAGGCGCAGCGGCGCCGCGCCGCGCACGCCGTCCTCCGCGACCTGCTGCGCCGGATCGCCGCCGGGCTGGAGCACGAGCACGCGCCGGCGGCGCGCTGACACCAGTTCCCGGCGCTGCCGGGGAGCACGCCCCGGGCGGACTCAACCGGCGCTTAACAACCGCGTGCTCCCCCGGACCGCCGCGACCCGGCGACCGGCCTAACGGCCAGGCGCCCGCCGCATCCGTGGCTCGGCTCCGGTGACGTCGCCCGGGCAGCGGATGCCTTTCCAGTGCGGGCCGTGCGTCCAGCCGGTCGGCGAGGCGGCGGCCTGGGTGATGAGGTAGCCGCAGTGCTGGCAGCGCGGCAGGGCGGCGCGCCGGCTCCGCCGCCGGGAACGGGTCAGCGCCCGCCACAGGCGGACTAGCGCCGGGACCGGGGCGACCACCGGGCCGCGGTCGTAGCGCACCACTTCCGAAGAGCGGTGCAGCCGCCTGCGGACCCGCTCGGCCAGCGCAATGTCATCAGGCATCAGGCATCAGGCGTCTCCCAGCGACCGGATGCGGATAAGCATAGGCCGCGTGACACCTCGCCGGCATGCCACCTGAGAGAAGAACCCGCGCCGCGCGGTTCACCCTAACGGCCACGGTCCGCGTGGAAGGGTGACGGGCGTCACTCCCTCCGGTACCGTTACGGCGCGGTGCCGGCCCCGGCGACCGGAAACCGCCGGGTCTGCCGCCTGCTGCCGTCCGGGTTGATGACGAGCGCCTCGTAGCCGTCGAGTTCGTCGATCAGCGCCAGGCCCGGCTCTCCGGCAACCGCCAGGGCGGTGGCCAGCGCGTCCGCGAGGCCGAGATCGGGTCCGGTCACGCTGGCCGAGGCGGCCCGGGCGGCGGGTCGCCCCGTGTGCGGGTCGATGAGGTGCTCGCCCCGCTCGTAGGTTCCCGAGGTAGCGATCGCCCCGGTCAACTCGACGACCTGGGCCAGGCGAAGCGGCGTGAACGGATCGGCGATGCCGATCCGGAAGGGCACGCCGTCTCCCATGCCGCCGCTGCTGGCGATGTCGCCCGCCGCGTTGACGAGGACGCCGCGGATGGCGCCAGAGCGGAACGCGGCGAGCGCGTGCTGCGCGGCCCAGCCCTTGACGTAGCCGGACGGGTCGAACCCGCCGGGCACGGCCCAGGGGTCGAACCACCCGGACGACAGGTCACGGGCCACCGCGCAGCGGTGGAAGATCTCGGTTACCTCCGCGGGGGCCTGGGCGAGGCTGAGCTCGCCGCGGCGCAGCCGGCTGACCGGGCTGGCGGGCTTCCAGGGGCTGAAGACCTCGTCGGCCCGGTGCAAGACGGCCACCGCCTCGGCCAACTGCCGGCCGATCTCCTGGCGCTGCGCGCCGGTGGCATCGTCCGCGGCGGCGTAGACGTCGATGACCACGACCGTGCCCATCACCTCTTCCAGGTGGTGGAGGAGGAGAACGGGCGCGGAGACCGGCGGCCCGGCCACCGCGGCGGGGCCCGGCGTCATCCCACTCCGAGTTGCTGCAGTGCCGATTGCAGCGACTGCTTGAACCCGGCGCTGGTGTAGCTCGCCCCGGACACGCCCTGGATGTTCGCGTTCTGCGCCGCCAGGGCCTGCTGTTCGAGCACCGGGATGGCCGCCTGGTCGATGTACTGCGAGCGGGGGTTTCCGCCGTCGTCCAGCGTGGCGATCCCGACCTTGGTGATCTTGGTCCCGGTGACCGAGGCGGAAACCGACAGCACGCCCCAGCTGTAGTTCACCTGGGGACCGGTGGCCGTCCGGGTGCCGCTTGCCGCGCCGGACGAGCTCGCCGCGGCCTTCGTCTTGGCCTTGCCCTTGGATGAGGCCGCGGCCGTACCGCTCGGCGACGGAGCCGCACCCGCGGAGCTGACGGAGGTCCCCGCCGCGGGAATCGCCGAGACGGAGATGGCCGACGGCCGGGTATGGAACTCGATCACGCCGAAAAGCCCCAGCACGGTCGCCGTGATGACGATCGGCGCCCGCCTCATCGGCTCGGGCCTTCACTGCTGCGCATTTGCTTTCTGCCCCTGGTAGGTGTCGTCGGCATCAGAATCCGAACGTCTCGGTGTGAATCTGCTCGGCGTCCGTCCCGAGATGCCGCGCCGCGGCGGCGATCTCCGCGCTGAACCCCTCGGGTCCGCAGATGTAGACGTCGCGGTACGCGATGTCGGGCACGAGCGACCGCACCGTCCGGGCGTTGAGCCGGACCTTGTGCCGCGAGCCCACGATCTCCTGCAGCCGGCCGCGGCGCTGCCGGACCAGCGTGGCCACCTCGTCGCGGTGCACCAGGTCCGCCGGGGTGGAGGCGCGGACCACGACCACCACGTCAACCCCGGCCGGCAGGTCCTCGAGCAGCGCGCGCACCGGGGTAATGCCGACCCCGGCGGCGAACAGCGCGACCCCCTCGCGAAGGCGCGCGTGGTCGGTGAACGTGCCGTAGGGGCCTTCGATGGCGACCCAGGTACCCGGGCGCAGCGTGGCCGCCGCCCGGCTCTGGTCGCCAAGGCCCTTGATCGTGACCCGGATATACGGCGGCCGCGGCAGGGCGGACATCGAGTACGGGTGCCCCTGCCACCACATGCCCCGGGTGAGGAAGTGCCAGTGGAAGAACTGGCCGCCGGACACCGCCAGCCGGTCGAGGTGGCGTCCCCGGCAGACCACCGAGACGACCCCCGGCGCCTCCTGGCGGACCTCGACGACCTGGAGCCGGTGGCGCAGGCTGCGCCAGACCGGCTGCGCGACCCGGAACACCACGACCATGCCCGCGGTCGCCGCCCAGATCACGATCCACAGCGCCCGGACCAGCGGGTGGCCGATGAAGGGGATCCCGGTGAAGATCTGGTGCCCGAATGCCATCGCCAGCCCGAGGTACAGGTACAGGTGAATGACCCACCAGGTCTCGTACTGGAGCCGGCGCCGGACATGCCGGTAAGAACTGATCCCCGCCATGATCAGCAGGCCGAAGCCGACCGTCGCCGCCAGCATGTCCCGGTAGGACGTCAGCAGCACCCACAGCTCGCGCGGCACCCCGGTGTTCGATGCCCGGGCGTAGCCGACCGTGATCAGCACCACATGGGCCGTGATGAGGCCGATCGCCCAGGGAGCGAGCTGCCGGTGCCAGCGGACCAGCCGGTCCTGGCCGACCGAGCTCTCCAGCCACGGCAGCCTGGCGATCAGCACCACCATGATCAGCATGAGGTAGGTCCCGGTGAAGCCGGCCAGCCGGCCGGCCGCCGAGATCAGCCCGCCGGGAGCGGCCAGCGAGCCCCGGGACTCGCCGAGGATGACCGCGGCGAGCACGGCGCCAAGGCCGAGACCCGCCAGCGCGGCGCTGGCGTCCACGATGATCGGGCGCGGCGCGGGCGCCGGACGCGTTGGCACGCGCGACGTCCGCACGCTGCGCTCGGCCCGTATCCGGTCAGGTTCGTAGACTTGCCCCCCACGCATCACAGCGATAGTTTCACCGGCGAAGCTGCGAATTAGATCTCCGTAGCCCAAGCATCACCTCTGAGCTACGGGCTTCGCTCCGGGCATGGCGGTCCCGACCGCGGCGGCGGGTTAGCGGCCGGCGGTCAAGGCCCAGCGGGCATGGGTGCCGAGCAGGCTGTCCAGCGGGCCGAGGCCCTCGGTGACGGCCCATTCGATGTCGCGGAGCCGTTCGATGCGCGCCCGGCCCCAGGGGCTGGCCTCGACCAGCCTCACCGCATCGTCCGGAGTCAGCCCGCCGTTGAAGGGAAGGGCCGCGTTCATCTGGTCGGTGTACTGGCGGGGGTGGTGCGGTTCCGGCTGCCGGATCAAGGCGGCGAGCATGCGGGCACGGGCGCGGAACTGGCTGAGGACGGCGGTCCTGCGGCCGTCCCAGGTGCCCTCGATGAGGACCAGGCGGCCGTCCGGGGCGGCGGCGTGCCAGGCAGCCAGCGCGGCGGCCGGGTCGGGCAGCGTCCAGACCAGGTGCCGTTCCACGATCGCGTCGAAACGGCCCTCCGGCGGGTGCAGGGCGTCGGTCTCCGCGACGGTGACGGCGAGTTCCATGTCGGCGGCCTTGGCCCTGAGCTTGGCGAGCATGCCGGGAGAAATGTCGGCGGCGGTCACCCGGTAGCCCTGCGCTGCCAGCAGCAGGGACAGGAACCCGGTGCCCGCCCCCATGTCCAGCACGGAGGCGGGCGGGGCGGGCAGGAGCCGCCGCAGTGTCGCCGACCAGGCAGCCCGCTCCTGCGGGCGCCGCGGATAGTGCGCCGACGAACGGTCGTAGGTGGCCGCGTCCTCATCCCAGAAGTCGCGGATCTCATTCGGTACGCCGGCTTCGGCAGTACCGGGCACGCTGGCCTCTCGTTCAGGTTCCATGGAGGAAAGGCTAATGTGTCTCGTTCTCTGCCGTGACACACTTGTGATCAAATGGGTCAACTCGGCCCGCTCAGCTGCCGACGCGGACGCCCAGGGCCCGCCGCGCGGGCACGGGGTGACCCGCGGCGTCCCTGACCTGGCGGTAGCCCGCGGCCTGGAATGCGGCGGTGATGCGGGTGGCCTCGTCGGCCGGCAGGTCTGACACCAGCGGTAGAGTCGTGCTGCCGGGCGTCGTCGTCGATATCTCGGGACCGCAGACCCTTGGTTATCTCTGGGCGGAGCAACCCATGAGGACACCGTCTTCCCGCGGGGCAGGCGCTCTAGCGGCCAATCCGCTACGCGGGCGCGCCACCGAGATGTCCCGGGTGGACCAGCTGATCGCAAGCGCCGCGGCCGGCATCGGCGGAACGCTCGTCGTCGAGGGCGCGGCGGGGATCGGCAAGTCGCGGCTGCTGGCGGAGGGGTGCGCCAGGGCCCGCGCCGCCGGCCTGTTCGTGGCGAACGGCTCAGCCGATGAGCTCGACCAGGTGACGCCGTGGCGGGCGTTGCTGCGGGCATTCGGTACCACCGAGCCGCCGCTGCTCCGGGAATCCGCCTTCGCCAAACTGGCGGGTCTTGCCGACCAGCGGCTGCCCGCGGTGGACGAGATGCGGGCGGCGCTGGAGGCTGCCAGTTCCCGTCAGCCGGTGCTCGTTGCGCTTGACGATCTCCAGTGGGCGGATCCGTCGACGCTGCTGGCGCTGGGGACGCTGCCGCCGGCGCTGTTCTCCTACCCGGTCGTCTGGCTGCTCGCGCGCCGTCCCTGGCCAGTGCCCGCGCCGTTGGATCAAGTGCTCGAGCGACTGGTCGAGGCCGGCGCTAACCGGGTGCACCTGGGACCGCTGAGCGGGACGGAGGCAGCCGCGCTCGCCGGCGATCTTGCCGGGCCCGGCCGCATGGCAGACCTCGGGCCGCTGCTCGCCCAGGCTGAGGGGAATCCGTTCTACCTCATCGAGCTGATGAAATCCCGTGACCTGCCGCGAGCCGCGCAGGCAGGCGCCGGGCAGGCCGAGGTGCAACGCGATGTGCGCGGCGCGCTGCGGCAGCATCTGCGGCCGCTGTCCGACGCGGGGCGGCGGCTGCTCTGCGTGGCCTCGGTGCTCGGCCGGGAGTTTTCGGTGGCCGAACTGGCCGCCATGACCG
>DAHWEX010000526.1 GCA_027326205.1 Actinomycetota bacterium | reverse complement strand
CCGGGCAGTCGGCGGACGCGTACACGTCCCGGGCCAGCACCACCTTGCGCAGCTCGTCGGAGTGGGTGATCCGGCGCACGGCCTCGCCGACGGCCTGCTCCCATTCCAGGCCGGACAGCGCCCCGTCGTGCCAGCGGATGTCGCCGGGGGGGACGGGCGCCTCGAACGGGCCGGGCGCCCACGGGCGCTCGCCCCGCGGGGTGATGGTGGTCAGCCAGGCGTTCCCGGTGCCGTCCCGGCCCAGGATCGCGCGCGGCACGACGAGGACCGAGCCCTCGGAGACGTCGTCGAACGTGAAGGAGCCGAACGCGACCAGGCCGGAACCCCGGCGGCGGACCGCGTCGTCGATGTCCGCGTTGTCGGCTACCTCGCGCAGCCACTTCTCGCCGGAGGTGAACCGGTCCGCTCCCGGCGGTAGTGTCACCCGGGCCGCCTCGCCCCAGCCGGCCAGTCCGGCGGACTGGCGTACCCAGGCGACGGCGGCCGGATCCGGGACCTCGGTGAGGAAGTCCTCGCCCGGGTCGGGCACCGGCGCGCTGCGCACGGTCAGCCGCTCACCGTACCAGTCACCGTCAGGCTGCTCGCTGTGGTCGCTCTGGGATCCGCACGGCTCTGCCATAACGCCGATTCTAGCCGGGGCAGCGGACCGCCCGGCTGGCGCCGCTCGCCAGCTGGCGTGTCCGCACCCTGCCCCGGACGGGGTACTGCCGCGCGTGCCTTCGGTCGCCCTGCCCGCTCCCGGTGAGCAGGTTCCCTGATGGCGTGCCGGGTGTTAAACGCTCGGCTCCCGCGGCGAGAGCATCTGCGCCATCGCGGGCAGCACACCCGGTGCGACCCGGCAGTAGACCCAGGTGCCCCGGCGTTCGGAGATGATCAGTCCTGCCTCCCTCAGCTTCTTCAGATGGTGGCTGACCGTGGGCTGGGAGACGCCTACGTTCTGTATGTCGCAGACGGAGGCCTCTCCGCTCTGGTGCGCGGCGACCCGGGAGAAAAGCCGGAGGCGAACCGGGTCGGCCAGCGCCTTGAACATGCCGGCCATGCGCTCGGCATCGTGGGCCGTAAGTTCCGCCGCGCCAAGCGGCGGGCAAGGAAACTCAACGGCCGTCTCCCCGATGAGTTCCGTTGGAATCGTCATGGGGGAAATCATCCCGGGTATCCGTGATCTCTGCCACCGATCTGGCCATAACGTAACATCACATATATCTAACCTCCTTTCTAATCCCGATCCCCTCATGCGGGGCAAAGCGGGTCAGGCGCGCGGCCGGCCGGCGCGGCCTCACCGCGGCGGCTCGCGGCGGGCGGGAGGGCCGTCCGCGCCGGGGGTCTGGGAAGCGGGCTTGAGGTGCGGGCTGAGATTGCGGCGGGACGCGAGCGGCCGCGACTGCGAACGATTGCAGCCCTTCTCGACTGCGGTGTTCTGAACTTTGCTTACCCCCTGAAGGGCACTCGGTGCCATTACCGGAGAGTCGCGGAATCGGTTTTCTGCGGGGTTCGCGGCGCGGAATCGGCAATCCGGGAGCCCGGTGCCGTCCGGAATCCGTAAACGCGGGGCCGGTTGACACCGGAATCGGCTATCCGGCTTTAGCAAAACCGCTACCGGTGAGTAAAGCAGGTATGTTTAATCGGGATCGATGCTGGTCAATGATGTTCTGGCGGCCGTCTTTGGTCGAGACCACAAACCGCCGGGCGGCCGGCTGCGGCGCCCTGCGGGGGTCTGCGAGGGGCAAAAAAAGGGGCAAAAGGGAGATTCGGAGCAGAGAAAGCTGCTCGTGCCGGACGGCGGGCGGCCGGTGCCGTGCGCCGCGCAGCCGGGGGTGGCGCGCGAACCGGCGAGCAGGCTGTCCCCGTACATGCCCGTAAGCGTAGAACGGGTATTCTGAAAAGGCAAACACGTGTTCGACTACGGCCGGGGCTGACCGGTCGGCGGTTGCGTGTTGGGCGCAGTGGGAACGCGTTCGGTCGCTGGTTCTGGCGTGGTGCAAAAAGAGTCAGGCACAAAGTAAGAACGATTGGATAAACCTCCCTCCGTGGGGGATAGTTAGAGGAAGTTCCCACCGGCGCGCGGAACGCGGAGGTATGGCGCTATGGCGCTGTCAATGGACGAGCAGCGGATGCTCGCCGAGATAGAGCGGCGACTCGCCGCAGAGGACCCTGGCCTCGCGACCAGGCTGTCCTCCTTCCGGCGGCCGGGTCCGGCCGCCGGCTTCCGGACCACCCGGGGCAAGATAATCGGCTCGGTCTGTACCATCGTCCTGCTCGCCGTCATAGGCCTGACGGTCTACGCCATGGTTCCCTTCCGCGCGCATAGCTCTAAATCGCCGCTGAGCAGGGTGTCTTCCGAGCGCGCTACCACGAGCGCCGCGGTGAAGCCCGGCCCGTCGACGACGACAAGCAACGCGGGCTGAGGGTAGGACGCAGCAGTAGGTGAGACGCGGTCGCGCCGCCGGCGGGCGGGGCGGCCGCGTCGCCGTTGGCGGCCGGCCCTCAGGAGTCTCGCCAGAGCTGCACGAGGTACCGCTCGACGCCCTCGAGCTTGCGCTTCTCGCGCTGGAAGTCGTCGGACAGCGGGTCCCGGTGCTGGCTGAAGAGGTCGGCGTACATCTGGACGACCGCCTCGCGGTAACGCGCGTACACGCGGACCTCGTAGTTGCCGACACCGCCGGTCAGGCGCAGCCCGGACACCGCGGGGCCGGCGGAGCCCATGTCGACCGACAGCCGCCCGCGCAGGTACAGGCGTGCCTTGGCTTCCTCGTCCCAGGCGTCCGGCAGCAGCGGCTGCCCGTCCCACTCCTCGAGGACCAGGCGGACGTCGATGTCCTGCTGCAGTGAGCCGATCCAGAACTGCTCGCGGCTGGCCGAGACCAGCACGCCGATCGGGGGCAGCGGGGCGCCGTAGGAGTCCGGGCTGACTTCCGGGTCGTGAATCCGGAACATCTTGCGGTCGGGGAAGACGGGCATCACCAGCTGAAGCAGCCTGCGGCTGGCGTATCCCTCCTCGGGCACGTCCCACCTCGTTCATCGCTTACCCCTGGGCCGATCTCCCGGCTCAGGGCCTAAATGTAGACCCCGGCGGCCCGTCACGTTGGGCGAACGTGGCGGAAGTGTTCAGCGAAAACTGCAGCGAACTTTGCGAAAGGAGCGGCAAACGCCAATTTCGCGGCGTTACCTATTGACTACAATGCGCAGCAATGTAGTACTGTCATATCGGTATAACACTCGCTGACCCCCCAGGCGGTGCGCAATGCGTTCGGTTCCTGCTGCTCGACCCCAGCTACAGAAAGTATCTGGGCGATCACATGCAGGCGTAATTCCGGCCTCCACCCCCATAACGGTGTCCGTGGGGCCGGCGGTTCACGAACCGGGGGAACCACCGAAAGCGGCCATCGGCTCCGGCCGCCGCGCCATCGTCCTCGCGGTCTGCTGCTCAGCCCTTTTCATGGTCGGCCTGGACAACACGATCGTGAACGTAGGCCTCCCCGAAATCGGCAGGTCACTGCACGCCAGCGTCGCGGGCCTGCAGTGGACCGTCGCCGGGTACACCATCGTCCTCGCCAGCCTGCTGATGTTCTCCGGCGCCGCCGCGGACCGGATCGGCAGGCGCACCATCTTCCAGGTCGGCCTCAGCCTGTTCACCCTCGGGTCCTGGCTGTGCAGCCTGGCGCCCTCGCTGTCCTGGCTGATCGCCTTCCGCGTGCTGCAGGGAGTCGGCGGCAGCATGCTGAACCCGGCCGCCCTCGGCATCATCACCAACGTCTTCAGCGCCCCCAGGGACAGGGCCAGGGCGATCGGCGTCTGGGACGGCGTCTCCGGCCTGTCGATGGCGCTCGGGCCGGTGGCGGGCGGCATCCTCGTCGGCTCCGTCGGCTGGCGCGGCATCTTCTGGGCCAACATTCCCGTCGGCCTCGCCGCGATCTCCCTCACCGCGCTGCTGGTGCCCGACTCCCGGGCCGAACGCGGCCGCAAGGCCGACCCCGTCGGCCAGTTCCTCGTGATCGTGATGCTCGCCTCCCTGGCCTACGCGATCATCCAGGGACCCTCCGACGGCTGGTTCTCGCCCTACATCCTCGGGTTCTTCCTGCTCTCGGTCACCGCGCTCGCCGTCCTGCTCCGCTACGAACCCCGCCGCGCCGAGCCGCTCATCGACTTGCGGTTCTTCAAGTCCGTCCCGTTCAGCGCGGCCAACGCCACCGCCGTCTGCGCGATCGCGGCCAGCGCCGGCTTCCTCTTCCTCACCACCCTCTACCTGCAGGACGTCCGCGGCTTCAGCGCGCTGCGGGCGGGCCTCACGCTCCTGCCCATGCCGTGCATGATGGCCCTCGCCTCGCCCGTCTCCGGCCGCATCGTCGCCCGCGGCGGCCCCCGCGTTCCCTTCGTCATCGCCGGCGCGGCCCTCACCCTGTCCACCGCCGCGCTGTCACAGCTCAGCTCCACCAGCGGCCCGCTGTTCCTCATCGTCACCTACGGCCTGTTCGGGGTCGGCGCCGGCATGGTGAACGTCCCGATCTCCAACGGCGTCATGGCCGGCGTCCCCAAGTCCCAGGCCGGGGTCGCCTCCGGCATGAACTCCTCCAGCCGCCAGCTCGGCCAGTCCCTCGGCGTCGCGATCGTCGGCTCGGTCCTCGCCGCGAGCCTGCGCGGCTCGATGCACGCCGGCTTCCTCGCCGCCGCCCACGCCGGCTGGTGGATCATGGCGGGGTGCGGCTACGCGGTCCTGCTCCTCGGGGTCGTCAGCACCACCCAGTGGGCCCGCGCCACCGCCGCCAGGGGCGCCGCGGAGGCGTGACGGTCCCCGGAGCGCGCCGGCGCGCTGATCGGGGATAACAGCAACTGGCGCCGCAGGCGCGCGGGCGCGGGCGCCGGGGGCGCGGGACGGTGAAAGGGGTCAGCCGCCGCAGCCGCAGGCGCCGCCGCAGCAGCCTCCGCCGCCGCCCGCGGGGACGCTGCCGCCGGACGACTGGCCGCCGAGGCCCACGGTGGTCAGCAGCTTCACCGTGTCGTCGTGCCCCGCGGGGCAGGTGGCCGGCTCGCCGGACTGGCTCATCGGCCTGGTCAGCAGGAACGTGTCGCCGCAGGAGCGGCAGCGGAACTCGTAACGTGGCACGTCGCGATCTTACCGCGCGGACCCGTCGCTGGCGTTAGTCCCGGGCGGCCGCGCGGGCACCGCCCGGCCGGGACGCGTGACACAGCGAACCGTTCGGGATGGGCCTGGTCCTTCTCCCGGGCCGCCCGCTGGCTGTATTCCGGATCCCGCTGTTCACCCGGCGGCCGGGGGCGAGCCGGGGGCGACGACGTCCGTCACCGCCTCCGCGGCGGACGCGGGCTTCTTGCCGCGCAGCCACGAGACGGCCGCACCCGTGACGGCCATCAGCGCCGCGGCGGTGAAGACGATCGTGAGGCCGTGGTGGAACGGCCCGGAGATGAGCCCGGGGAAGAAGGTCTTCCCGGTGAGCGTGGCGACGTTCGCGGCGGGCAGGGTGCGTAGTAGCCCGGTGGGGGCCAGCAGGTTCTGCACGGGGTTGTAGCCGAGCATGGCGGCGAACACGGTGGACACCGGGGGCAGGTGCGCGATCTGGCCGGCGACCGCGGCGGGGACGCCCTGGGCGGTGAGCCCGGGGGCGAGGGCCCGCGGCAGCGTGTTGGCGAGGCCGGCGATCATGAGCGAGAAGAAGACGCCGATGGACAGCGACATGCCCGAGTTCTGGAAGGTCGACCGCATGCCGGACGCGGCGCCGCGGTGGTGCGCGGGGACGGAGGACATGATCGCGGCGGTGTTGGGGGCGGCGAACAGGCCCGAGCCGATGCCGTTGCCGAAGATGAGCAGCGCGAACGCCCAGTAGGGGAAGTCGACGGGCAGGAGCATGAGGCCGGCGAAGCAGCAGGCGGCGACGAGGAGCCCGCCGGTGGCGAAGGGCCGGGCGCCGTAGCGGTCGGAGAGGCGGCCGGAGAGCGGGCCGGCGATGAGGAACCCGGCGGTGAGCGGGAGCATGTAGATGCCCGCCCACAGCGGGGTGTCCTTGAAGTCGTAGCCGTGCAGCGGGAGCCAGATCCCGGCGAGCCAGATGACGAGCATGAACTGCAGGCCGCCGCGGGCGATCGCGCCGAGCAGGGAGGCGATGTTGCCGGCCGCGAACGCGCGGATGCGGAACAGCGACAGCCGGAACATCGGGTCCTTGACCCTGGTCTCGATGAGGCAGAACAGGGCGAGCAGCGCGACCCCGAGGATCAGGCCGCCGAAGACCATGGGGCTGCCCCAGGCGGTCGGGTCGCTGTGGTAGGGCCGGATGCCGAAGGTGATCGCGGTGAGCAGGACGCCGGCGCCGGCCGCGAACGTGATGTTGCCGAGCCAGTCGATGCGGGCCTTGCGGGTGGTGGCGATCTCCTTGAGCGACTTGTACGCCCAGACGGTGCCGAACAGGCCGAACGGCAGGTTGATCCAGAAGACCGCGCGCCAGTCCCAGGCGGACAGCAGGCCGCCCAGGAGCAGGCCGACGAACTGGCCGGAGATCCCGGCGACCTGGTTGATGCCGAGCGCGGTGCCGCGCTGGCCCTCGGGGAACGCGTCGGTGAGGATCGCGGCGGAGTTGGCCATGAGCATGGCGCCGCCGAACGCCTGGACGAACCGCCAGCCGATGAGCCAGAGCGCGCCTTGCTGACCCTGGAACGGGTCGAAGGACAGCCCGATCGAGGCGAGCGTGAAGACGAGGAAGCCGAGGTTGTAGATCTTGACCCGGCCGTAGATGTCGCCGAGGCGGCCGAGGGTGACCACGAGGACCGACTGCACGAGCAGGTACCCCATGATCATCCACAGCAGGTACGTCACGTTGCCGGGGGTGAGCGGGTTCAGGTTGATGCCGCGGAAGATGGCGGGCATCGCGATGATGACGATCGACCCGTCGATCGTCGCCATGACCATCGCGAGGGTGGTGTTCGACAGGGCGACCCACTTGTAGGCGCCTGCCCTGCCGGCGACGGGGGACCCGGGCCCGCTCCCGCCGCCGCCGTGTTCGCCTGCCCGGTGTCCGCTTGTCCTCGTAGCCACGTCTATTAACAGTAGCTAATAATTGCTTGATAGCAACTATAAATCAGGCTAACGATGTGCCGGCGCGGCCCGGTGCCCGCCCGCTGCCGCCTGACGCCTAGCGCGGTGCCCAGGCGACGGACGACGGCAGGAACACGGACTTCGGGGTCAGGTAGGCGTCCATGCCCTCGGGCCCGTAGGAGATGCCGGCCCCGCTCGGGCCCCGGCCGCCCCACGGCGAGCCGAGGTCCGGCTCGTAGAGGTTGACGCCGAAGGTGCCGACCCGGGTCCGCCGGGCGATGTCCAGGCCGCGCTGCGGGTCGCCGGTCCAGACGGTCGCCGCGAGCCCGAACCCGTCGTTGGCCATCCGGACGGCCTCCGCCTCGCTGGAGTAGCCGATCACCGTGGCGACCGGGCCGCAGATCTCCTCGCGGGCGATCGACATCTGCGGTGTCACCCCGGTCAGCACGGTCGGCTCGTAGAAGTAGCCGCGCACCGGCGAGGCGGGCCGCCGTCCGCCGGACACGACCCGCGCTCCCTCGCCGACGCCCGAGCGGACCCGCGCCTCCACGTCGGAGCGCCGCCGCGACGACGCGAGCGGGCCCATGGTGGTGTCCTCGCTCAGCGGGTCGCCGATGCGGACCTTCACCGCCTGGGCGGTGAGCGCGTCGGCCAGTTCGCCGTAGCGCCGCTCGGGAACGAGCACCCGGGACATCGCGAAGCAGGTCTGGCCGGAGTTGCCGAAGATGAGGTGCCCGAGGGCCTCGCCGGTCTTGCCGAGGTCCGCGTCGTCGAGGACGATGGCCGCGGACTGGCCGCCGAGTTCCAGGTACGCGGGCTTGAGCTCCGCGCCGCAGATCGAGGCGATCCACCGGCCCTGCTTGGTCGGCCCGGAGAACGACACGATGTCCACACCCGGGTGCCTGGCGAGCGCCCCGGCGGCCTCATGGGTCCCGGTGACCAGGTTGAACACGCCGGGCGGGAAGTCGGCGGCCTCGAACGCCTCGGCGAGGATGTAGGCGGACAGCGAGGTGGCCGCGGCGGGCTTGAGCACGATCGTGCACCCGGCCGCGAGGGCCGGGGCGAGCTGGCTGAACGCGAGCATGATCGGGTAGTTCCAGCTGGTGATGACCGCGGCGACGCCGGCCGGCTCGCGGCGTACGACGGTGCGCCCGTGGAAGGAGACCGCGGTCCTGGTCTCCTCGGTGTCCATGGCGCGGGCCAGGTTCGCGTAGTAGCGCAGGATGGCGCACGGCGCGGCCGCGTTGTGCTGCCGGGAGGAGGCGATCGGCATCCCCATCTCGGCCGTGACCAGCCGCGCGGCCTCTTCGGTGCGCGCCTCGAGGGCGGCCGCCAGCCGGTCGAGGGCGTCGGCCCGGTCGGCGGGGGACCGGGTGGCCCAGGTCCCGTCGTCGAACGCGCGCCTGGCCGAGCGGACGGCCCGGTCCACGTCGATGCCGATGGCGGACGGGACCGCGCCGACGACCTCCTCGGTCGCCGGGTTGACGATCGCGATCACGTCAGGAGAGGCCGAGCCGACCAGGCGGCCCCCCGCGTAGATGTCGCGGTACTCAAGCAACGAACGGCCTCTTTTCCACGATGAAAGTGCCTGCATTATTGGCGCGCCTGGCCCGGGTCTGTCAAGTCTCCGCGGCATAACGGCTGGCCTGCGCGGTATCAAAGCCTTGGTCCGGCGTCGTCGCCTGCCCCTAAGCTGGAAGCGCGCGGCCCTGTGCGCGCGCACAGCGGCCACCGGGCCCGAGGGGCTCAGTCGTTGTGAGGTGTTTTCACGGGCCGCGAAGCATGGTAAAGATCGACTTGTGGACTTCCACAAAAAGACAGAGAGATTAGGTCGTATAGTTCAGTGATGATGCCGGATGCGATGACGCCGGCCGCTAGCCGGCCCCCTGCACTTGGCCAGCACAGTGCGGCGCCGACGCCCAGGGAGAACCCGCGGGACGTCGACCGAGAGAACTCTGTCCTGCGGGAGCTGGTGACCATCTACCGGCACCTCTCCGGCCTCGCCATGCAGGACGCGGACCTCGCCGGGGTCGTCCAGCTCATCTCCGAGCGGGCCCAGGCGACCGTGGCCGTGGTCAGCCAGCTGATGGACGTGCAGACCGCCGCCTCCCCGGGGCTGCCGTCGGAGAAGGCCGCCGCGCTGGTGCGCGACCACGTGGTGCACCCCAGGCTCGGGCAGGTGCTGCGCGCCTCGCGCCTGTCACAGCGGGCCCTGCGGCTGCCGAACGTGGGCGGCGTGCCCGCCATCATCGTCGCGCCGATCCTGGTCGGGGACGAGGTGCCGTCCTACCTGATCACGTTCGACCCGGCCGAGGAGTCGTTCGGCGAGGACATGTCGCTGCTGGTCACCGAGCACGCCGCGACAATCTGCGGCGTCATCCTCGGCCGTGAGCGGGTGGTCGCCGCCGCGGCCCGCCGGGTCCGCGACGACCTCGTCGAGGGGCTGCTGCTCGGCCGCGGCCGGGACGCCGCCGACGCCGCCCGCTGGGCCGGGCACCTCGGCTACGACCCGACCCGCGCGCACAACGTGGCGGCGATCGCGTTCGAGCTGCCGCCGTCGCGCGCCGCCGACGCCGAGCCGCTGCGGCAGCGGATCAGGGAGTCCATCGAGCACTTCATGACGACCAGGGCGCCCGAGGCCATCGTCTCCGCCCGCGAGTCCGAGGTCGTCGTGGTGGCCGCGGCGGCGCCCGACCCGCGCAAGCTCGGGCAGGCGTGCCTGGCCCGGCTCGCCGAGCTTTTCCCGGGGGCGAAGG
>DAHWEX010000510.1 GCA_027326205.1 Actinomycetota bacterium | reverse complement strand
GCGCAGCGCGGGGATCGACGGAACCGGAGCAAACCCTTGATTCGTTATCCCAGTGAGCTACCTGTACAGAGAGGAGCGCATGATGGGACCCTGGCTAACTAGGTAGGGCCGTCAGCGAGCCCTTAGCGCGACAGCGGTGCGGTACGCGGGCGGCAAGCGAGCTGCGAGCCTGCGCGAGCAGCGGTTCCGGGTCACGCCCGCCCCGCGCCACCTCGTCTCCCGCTCGTCCCTGGTCGTCCCCCGGTCGTCCGCGGGTTCTCCCGCCGTGGCCCGCCATGACGGCACGGCGACGGTGGCGAGCGACGCGTGCGGCGCCTAGCTCACCGCGGCCAGGTCCGGCCGGCGACCGGCGTCACCGGCGTCACCGGCGGCGGCTAACCCGTTTCCCGGCGTACGATCTTCGGCATGGCTACCGTGCGCCGGCTCAGCCGACAGGAGGCGCGGCGCGTTGCCGTTCGCGCTCAGCTGCTGGCCAGTCAGCGGCCGCCGGACCTGGCGACCGTGGTCAGGCGGCTGACGTTTCTGCAGCTTGACCCGGTCAGTGCCATCGCGCCGAGCGCTGACCTCATTGCGTGGAGCCGGCTGGGGGCGGCGTACCGTCCCGCGGAGCTGAGGGCGGCCATCGCCGACCAGACCGTGATCGAGCTGCGCGCGTTCCTGCGCCCTGCCGAGGATTTCGCGCTGTACCGGGCGGACATGGCGGCCTGGCCGGGAACCGGCGAGCTGCGGGACTGGCAGGTGTTCAACCGCGACTGGGTCACCGCCAACGACAAGTGCCGGCGCGAGATCCTCGCGCGGCTTGCCGCCGGCGGCCCGCTGCTGTCGCGGGAGCTGCCGGATCTCTGCGAGAAGCCGTGGGAGTCCACCGGCTGGACCAACAACAAGAACGTCACCCGGATGCTTGAGTTCATGGTGTCCCGCGGCGAGGTCGCGGTGGCAGGCCGGAAGGGCCGGGAGCGGCTCTGGGACCTCGCCGAGCGGGTCTACCCGGGCGACCCGGTCGTCCCGGTGGCCGAGGCCGCGGCCGAGCGGGACCGGCGGCGGCTCGCGGCCCTCGGCATCGCACGTCCCGCCGGGCCGGGGACCGCCATCGGCATGGAGCCCGCGGTGGCCGCCGACGCCGGCCAGCCGGCCACGGTCGACGGCACCAAGGGGACCTGGCGCGTCGACCCCGCCTACCTCGACGGGAGCGCCTTCGCGGGCCGGACGGCGCTGCTGTCGCCGTTCGACCGTCTCGTGCACGACCGCGTCCGCGCGCGGGATCTCTTCCAGTTCGACTACCAGCTGGAGATGTACAAGCCGGCCGCGAAGCGGCGCTGGGGCTACTACGCCCTGCCGATCCTGCACGGGGACCGGCTCGTCGGCAAGCTCGACGCCACCGCCGACCGCACGGCCGGCGTCCTCACGGTCAACGCCGTCCACCAGGACGTCCCGTTCACCGGGGAGATGTCCGAAGCGGTCAACGCGGAGATCGCCGGCCTCGCCGCCTGGCTGGGAATGGATGAAAGACGGCCGTAACCCGGCGTCAGGCGGGGTCCTGCACGAGCAGGTGGCAGGCGATCGCGGCGGCGGCTACGACGTTGAGCGAGTCGACGCCGGCGGCGCGCGCCGTCGGGTTCATGGGGATGCGCACCGCCGCGTCGGCCTCGTGCAGCCACCGCCCGGTGAGGCCGTCTCCCTCGGTGCCCAGGAGCAGCGCGACCCGCGCCGCGTCCCGCAGCGCGCTCGCTATCGGCGCCGCGCGCTCGTCCGGGGTGAGCGCGAGGGTGCGGAACCCCGCGGACCTCAGCTCCGCGAGGCCGTCGAACCAGTTGGTCATCCGGGCGTACCGGATGGCGAACACCGCGCCCATCGAGACCTTGACCGACCTGCGGTACAGCGGGTCGGCGCACCGCGGCGACAGCACGATCGCGTCGATGCCGAGCGCAGCGGCGCAGCGGAAGATCGCACCCACGTTGCCGTGGTCGACCAGGTCTTCGAGCACCACGATCCGGCGCGCGCCGGAGACGGCCGCGGCGACGTCGGGCAGCGGCTTACGGGCGAGCGACGCCAGCGCGCCCCGGTGCACCCGGTACCCGGTGAGGCTTTCCGCTACCTCGTCGGGGACCACGTAGACCGGGGCGGCCGTGACGTCCAGGGCCGGGATGTCGGCCAGCCGGCTCTTGCCGAGGAGCACCGAGCGCACGGGGTAGCCGGCCGCGACGGCGCGGGTGATGACCTTCGTGCCCTCCGCGATGAACAGGCCGTGCTCGGCCTCCAGGTGCGTGCGCAGGCTCGCGTCCGTCAGCCGGGTGTAGTCGGCCAGCCGGACGTCGGCGGGGTCGTCGATCTCGATGGGCACGCCCCTAGTGTCCACCAGCCGGCCCGGTGATCGCGGTCACGGGGGGGCTGCGGGCCAGGCGTGCGAGAGCCCCCGTGGGGCACGGCGGCGGGCGGTTGCCCGGCACCGTGCCCCAGCGGCTCGGCTACTCCACTTCCGCTAGTGCCCTAGAGAAGGACGGTCACGGTCGGCGTCGGCGACGCCGGGGCGGATGCCGGGGCCGAAGCAGAAGCCGAAGCCGAGGCCGACGCTGTCACCGTCGCTTGCACGGTTGCCGTCGACGAAGCCGAGGCCGACA
>DAHWEX010000496.1 GCA_027326205.1 Actinomycetota bacterium | reverse complement strand
TGCTTGCGCAGCCCGTGCGGCCCGTCGGACAGCGTGAGCGCGCCGCCGTCCGTCCCGGGGAACGGCGGGATGCGCCACGAGTCGGCGCCCATGCACAGCCGGGCCTTCTCGGCCACGGCGAGGCGAGCGGTGACGGCAGTCATGGAATCCGGAACTCCAGCACGTGCCAGGGCATCGGGCCGTCGAGCGGCACGGTCCGGAGGAACTCGTAGCCTACCGACTCCACCAGGCCGCGCAGCTCCGGCAGGGTGCGCTCCCGGCCGCCCTCCACCGTCATCATGAGCAGGTCCATGAGCGGGGGATGCGGCGGGCCGGCCGACCCGGTGAGCAGGAACGTGAAGACGAGCAGCAGGCTCCCCGGACGGCCGGCCCGGTGACAGCCGCGCAGGATCGCGCGCGAGGTGGCGTCGTCCCAGTCGTGCAGGATGTTGGACAGCAGGTGCACGTCACCCGGAGGGACCGCCGCGAAAAAGTTCCCCGGCACCAGCTCCACCCGGTCGGCGACGCCCGCGTCGTCCAGCACCTTGGGCGCCTCGGCCAGGGCTTCGGCCCGGTCCAGCACGGCGCCCGTGGCCCCCGGGGCGGCCTGGAGCAGGTACGAGAGCAGCGTTCCCCGGCTGCCGCCGACGTCCACGACCCGCCTGGCCCAGTCCGGCAGCCCGTAGCCCGCCGCGCGCATCTGCTGGACCATGCCGGCGGTGCCGTCGCTCATCGCCCGGGCGAACCAGCCGGCCACCTCCGGGTTGCGCTCGAAGTACTCCCACGGCCCCCCGGGGGCGCCGCGGTCCACCGGGCGGCCGCTGCGCACCACGTCGCCGAGCCGGCCGAGGGCGTCCCACATCGGCGGGGCCACGAAGCCGAGCGCCAGCGCGCGCAGCGACCCGGGGACGTCGGCGCGCAGCCGGTCACCCGTCTCGGTGAGGGTGTAGCGGTCGCCGTCCCGGCGGACGATGCGGTAGACCGCCGCGGCGGACAGCAGCCGGGTGAGCGGGTCGAGCGCGGCCCCGGTCAGGTCCGCGAGTTCCGCCGCGGTGCGCGGTGCCTCGGCGAGATGATCGGGCAGCGCGAGTTCGGCGATGACCCGGACGACCTGCGTCGCCATCCAGCCGCCAAGAAGCTGCCCTACCTCTCGGGTCGCGGGGTCGTCACCTTCCGTCGAGAACAGCGACGGTATACCGGCCATGTGGTCCATCCCTTTGCCGCCGGGGACTCATCGGCCCGTTCGTATCACGCGAACGGGCCGCGGCACGCGGATCGGGACGAGGCGCAGTGCGTCTTCCGTACTCAGGGCGTCCGGTTACCGGTGTAAACACGGAAGTCGCTTTCTCGCTTACGTTCGCCCTTGAGGACCCGCTGATGCAACGCGTACGAACGTGTAGGCGCAAGAAGGCGCATCGGGGAGGGGCCATGACCCTGCGGGTAATCGGCGCTGGCTGGCCGCGAACCGGAACGACATCGCTGAAGCTAGCGCTGGAGAGACTGCTCCGCGGCCGGTGTTATCACATGTACGACCTGTTCGCCGACCCGGGGCAGATCGAGGTCTGGGAGCGGGCGCTCGGCGGCGACATGTCCGGCGTCCACCAGGTGATGTCCGGGTGCACCGCCGCCCTGGACTGGCCGGCGTCGTTCTTCTGGCGCGAACTGCTCGCGGCGAA
>DAHWEX010000258.1 GCA_027326205.1 Actinomycetota bacterium | reverse complement strand
CCGCGGCGCGGGCCGGGACTATCACCGAGTACCGCCGCCTGGCCGACCGGCCGTCGGAGCCGCGCATCGTCATCCTGCTCGACGGCTTCGCCGCGTTCCGCCAGCAGTACGAGATGGCGGAGGGCGGCCAGTGGTTCGACGCGCTCGCCAACCTGGCCGCCGACGGCCGCCCGCTCGGCATTCACCTCATCCTGACCGCGGACCGGCCGGCCTCGGTCCCGCCGAGGTTCGCCTCCCGGGTGCAGCGGCGGCTGGTGCTGCGACTCGCCGACGACAACGACTACTACACGGCGGGGGCCGAGTCCGGGGCGCTGACGCCGGACTCACCGCCCGGCCGCGGCCTGCTCGGCAAGGGCGAGTTCCAGGTGGCCGTGTTCGGCGGGGCGACCGGCAGCACCGCGCAGTCCCGCGCGCTCGGCCAGCTGGCCGCCGCGATGCGCCGCCAGCAGGTGCCGGACGCGCCGCGGGTGGAGCGGCTCCCCGAGATCGTCAGGCTCAGTGAGCTGCCGGCCACGGCCGAAGGCCGCCCGGCCATCGGCCAGGCGGACGACACGCTGAGCCCGGTCGGCTTCAGGCCGGAGGGCGCGTTCCTCATCTCGGGCCCGCCGTCAAGCGGCCGCACCACGGCGGCGGCCACCGCGATCATCGCGCTGGACCGGGCCGCGCCGGGCATCGTGCCGGTGCTCTTCGGCGGCAGGCGCTCGCCGCTCGCCACCCTCGGCATCTGGCAGCAGACGGCGGCCGACCCGGCCGAGGTGGCGGAGGCCGCGAAGAAGATCAGCGATGCGGCCGCCCAGGGCGGCGAGGGCGGCCAGCGGTACGCCGTCGTCATCGAGGCGATCAACGAGTACCTGAGCACTCCGGCCGACGCGCCGCTCGCCGCCATGATCAAGACCTTGGTCCAGCTCGGGCACGTCGTGATCGCCGAGGCGGAGACCTCCACGCTCGGCGGTGCCTGGCCCTTGCTCGCCGCGGTGAAGGCCGGGCGCACGGGCCTGGCCCTCCAGCCCGAGCAAGGCGACGGCGCGCTGGTCTACAAGACGGACTTCCCCCGCAGCCGCCGCGCCGACTACCCGCCAGGCCGCGGCCTGCTCGTCGAGGGCGGCAAGACCCGCCTGGCCCAGGTGGCGATTCCCGAATGAACAACCCCCAGCATCCCGAACGGGTTCTTGTTCCACGTCCCCCCCGCACTTCCTTTTCCCGCACCAACCAGCCGGGCCGCATCACCGGGATGCGCCCAAACCACAAGAGAATGGAGAAAAGCCATGGCACTCGAAGGCATGGATCTTGAGGCGGTTCAGCCCGTCATCGCGCAGCTCGGCAACGCGGTCAGCGAACTGCAGACCCTGATGAGCTCCACCAACTCCGCGTACTCGACGATCGAGAGCAGCTGGGCCGGCAACGACGCCAACCAGTTCCACAGCCAGTGGCCGAGCTTCGTCCAGGCGCTGACTCAGGCCCACAGCGACCTGACCCAGCTGCACACCCACCTGCAGACGAACTTCAGCGCGCAGCAGACGGCGTCCAACCAGTACTAGGCCCGTGGCCGCGAGCGGGCCCGCGGTGCCGCCGGGAAATCCGTGCCGGCGGCACCGCGGGCCCCTGGTGGCTGGGAAGACCCGGGAGACGGGAGCACGCCGATGTCCTTCGAGGGCATGAACGTCGATCAGATGCAGGGCCTGGCGAAGCAGCTCGACGCGGACGCCCAGGCGCTGTACAACCTCGTGAACAGCCTCAACGGCATCATGGCCGGACTGCTCTTTACCTGGAACGGCCCCATGGCGGCCACCTTCGAGCAGGAGTGGCAGAACAAGAACCGGCCCGCGCTGCTCAGCGCGTACACGATCCTGACGAACCTGCACAAGCACCTGGTCGACAACATCAACGGGCAGGACCACGCGAGCGCGCTGGACACGTACGAGAACGTCAGCAAGTGGGTGGACCGCGCGCTCACGCCTATTGACCTGGTCAGTCAGTTTGGCGAGAAGAAATACAACCCGCGTACTAAAGACAACCGCTTCTACAAGCTAGGGGTAAAGGATCACAACATCACCTTCCAGCTCGACCAGAACACCAAGCTGAGAAGGTTCTTTAACTACCATGACTCAACGCTGCTCCGCGCCGCCCATGATCTTCCCTTCGTGGAGAAGGCCGACCGGTTCCTGGTCCACACGCGTCTCGACGACCTCCTGGGGCCGGTCGGCATCGCGCTGGCTATCCCCGACATCGGCGTGAACACGTACGAGGGCGGCGAGGCACTCAAAGAAGGCCACTACAACGACGCGATCATGAACCTGGGGAACATCGTGGCGGATACCGGCAACCCCGTCGGCTTGCTGGCGGGCGGCACCATCCGGCTGCTTGCCGAGGACTATGAACTGGGCGAAAAGGTGCTTAACGGGACCGAGCCAGCGTACAGCGAAGGGCAGATTTTCATGCAGGCGGGCAAGCTCACCCTGAATGCGTTCTTCGGATGACCGGCGCGGACCTGCTCAGGCTGACCGACGACGAGGTCTGCTCGCTCGCGCTGCGCTACGACGGCGTGGCCCGGCCGCCCCTGCCGACGATCGACGAGCGCAGTGAGCCGGAACTTCTCGCCGCGCTGCTCCGCGGCCGCCGCTCGCTGATCGTGCGTGACCTTGGCGGCCTGGACGGCGCGCCGCTCGGCGGCGCGCTCGAAGTCTACCGGCGACTCAGCGCCGGCCCGTGCGCCATGTTCTCGCTCGCCGACGCCGACGGCAACTGGGTCAGGTCGGGCTTGACGATCTACCTATACGGGCCCTCCGTGGCCAGCGTCGAGATGAGCCAGGTCATCGCGGAAGCGGGCGTGCACTCCTTCCGGATCGCGCCGCCCGCCGGTCAGTGGCAGGCGCTCACCGAGCTTGCCGGGGAGATCTATGCCAGCGGCCTCGACAACGTGGCCGAGGGCGGGCAGGCCCCGGTCCCGGCCGCGGCGCTGCTGCACGTCTTCCGCCCGGACGGCATCCGCTTCATCCGGGTGGCCAAGGGCGCGGTGACGACGGGCCGCGGTCCAGTCCCGGCCCGTTTCCCCTCGGTCACCGACGCGGTCTCCTGGCTCTTGGCGTAACGGCTGCCCGCCTGCGGTGGGATACGGTCGGGTGATGGCTAACCCGATGCCGGCGGCCGAG
>DAHWEX010000463.1 GCA_027326205.1 Actinomycetota bacterium | reverse complement strand
GAGCGCGGTGGCGGAGCCGATAATCGAGGCGATGGCGTGGCCCGCGTTTACGCGGGGGACGGCGGGGCTGGCGGACAGGGCCGCCTGCCCGGCCGCGAAGCAGGCCGCGGCCACTAGCAGGCCCGCTGAACCTAGACCCGGTCGGCGCGAGCATGTTCGGCCTGTCGATCGGGCAGTTCGTGATCTGCGTGTGCGGCGCGCTCGCGGTCACCGGCGAGTACTCCGCCCGCACCATCGAGGCCACCCTCACCGCCACCCCCCGGCGCGCCCTGCTGCTGACCGCGAAAACCCTCACCGCGGCGGGGGCCGCCTCCGCCTGGGGCCTGCTAGTGGCCGCGGCCTGCTTCGCGGCCGGGCAGGCGGCCCTGTCCGCCAGCCCCGCCGTCCCCCGCGTAAACGCGGGCCACGCCATCGCCTCGATTATCGGCTCCGCCACCGCGCTCACCGCCCTCGCGCTGCTCGGCTTCGCCGTCGCCCTGCTGGTACGGCGCACTGCCGCCGCCCTCGTCACGATCGTCATGGTACTGCTGCTCGCGCCCACCCTGCTCGACCCGCTCAGCGCCGCCCAGCAGGCCAGCATCGGGCGCTTCCTGCCACTGCAAGCAGCCGACGAGCTCGTCCTCAGCCACCCCGTCGATGCCTCCCACCTGCCGCCATGGGGAGCAGTGGGCGTACTTGCCGGGGAGCTAGCCGCGCTGCTGCTCCTCGCGTTCGCGCTGTTCGCCAAACGCGACGCCTGACCCAGCCGCGGTGCTAACCGGCGCCGCCGGTGCGCAGCACGCGGAAGAAGCGCGTGACCTCGCCGTCGATGTCGTTGATGACCTCGACCGGGCTGGGCGTCTTCGCACAGCACCGCCGCCGACTCCGCGCCCTGTCTCGGCGTAGACGCGGTGAGGAGGAAGCAGGCTCGCGATCCGGCGGGCGAGCCGGGCCTTGGCGCCGTAGTAGCTGAACGGGGGGCCGCAGGCCCTGCCGGGCCGCGAGGGGCGCTCGTCACCTGCCAGTATCGCGGATAACAAAACATTATCTGCGATACCGGCAGTGCCCGCCAGGGCGAATACCCTTCCTCGGCGGACGCGACTCGGCATGCTTATCTGCGATAGCAACGGGAAGGGGATGGACGTGGGCGAGGTTCACCGACCTGACCGGGGCAAGTCGCCGGTGCTGCCTGCCGCGTCTGCGGCCTACCTAGCCACGCTGTCTGGTCCTGAGCAGCGCAACACCCAGCGTGCCTACCGCTCGACGCTGCGGGCGCTGGCCGCCGAGTTCGCCCCGCCCGGCACCGCGTTCACCGTCGCCGACCTCGGCAGCGAGGAGAATACGGAGCGGCTGAGTGCGTGGTTCACCCGCCAGTGGAGCGGAAGGGCTGCCGCGACGTTCAACCGGCACCTGGACGCGCTGCGCTCGGCCGCGTCCTTCTGGTCGGGCCAGGGATGGCTTGACGCCGACCCGACACGGCGGCTGCGCCGACGCGGGCGCGCCCCTGACCGCACCCGCGCGCTCGGGGCGGCCGAGATCGAGGCGCTGCTGGACCTGGACGTCCCGCTCCGGGAGAAGACGCTGTGGACCATGCTGTACGAGACTGCCGCGCGCTCGAGCGAGGTGCTCGCGCTGGACGTTGAGGACCTGGACCGGCGCAACCGGCGGTCGAAGGTGACCCGCAAAGGTTCCGCGGTCGACGTCATCGTCTGGCAGACCCGGACCGCCCGGCTCCTGCCCCGGCTGCTGGACGGCCGGACGAAGGGGCCGGTGTTCCTCACTGACCGGCGGGCGCGCGTCGCGCTGTCCGCCGCCGACGTCGACACGGTCTCGGGCCGGGCCCGGCTGTCCTACCGCCGGGCCGAGGAAGTCTTTACCGAGTTCACCAAGCCGCTGGCGCACCCCGACATCACCGACTCCGGCCAGTTGGCCGCTGCGCCCGGCTGGAAACTCCATGGCCTTCGACACTCGGCGCTGACCCACGCCGCCGAGAACGGGGCGAACACCGGGACGCTGCTGGCGTACTCGGGGCACACGTCGGTCGCGAGTCTGGCCCGCTACACCCGGGTCTCGCCGGACGCGCTCGCCCGCTGGCAGGCCGGGCGCGACCCGCACCGGCGCCGCTGACTTCAGTCTTCGTCAGGGTCAGCCGCCGCCGGATCACGCAAGGGCCGCAGCCCGGCGGCGGCCTGCTGGGTGAACGTGTAGCGCCCCAGGACATTCACGTGCTTGTCCACCAGGGGCGACAAACGCGCCGCGTCAGCGTCGTCAACCGGGTAGCCCTGGGCGCGGAGCTGCGCGACGGCCGCGTCGGAATAGCGCGTGTTCCACAGGGTGACCGCGTTCAAAACGAGCCCGAGCGCGCTGAGCTGGTCCTCCTGGCCCTCGCGGTAGCGCTGGCGGAGCTCGCCGCGCTGGCCGTGGAAGATCTTCCTCGCGAGCCGGTGGCGAGACTCCTGGACGGTGAGCTGGACGTGGACGGTCCGCCGGTAGGACTCGTCCGGGTCGCACATGGCCAGCAGGTGAAGCGTCTTGGCGAGCTTGCCGTAGTCGGCCAGCGCGTGCCCAAGCGGTGTCGGGCTGCCGTCGCGGCCGAGCATCCGCAGCAGGTCGTAGGCCCGCACCGTTCCCATCGCCAGTGAGGCCGCGACGCGCTGCATGTCTGGCCAGTGGGTGATCATGCGCGGGGTGGTGACCTTGTGGCGGGCCAGGGCGTTGAGCGGCCCGTAGTCGCCTGGCGGGACGCCGGGGATCTCCAGCCGCCAGAACCGCTGGTCGGACAGGTCCGCGATCCGGGGCGAGAACTGGTAGCCCAGCAACCTGAACAGGCCGAAGACAATGTCCGAGTACGAGGCGTTGTCCGTCGCGACCAGCTCCGGCTTCGGGCCGCCGTCGAGGTTGAGCAGCACGTCGAGGATGTACAGCGAGTCGCGCATCGTGCCGGGCACCACGATGGCGCCGATCCCGGCAACCTGGTCGTTGATCGCGTTGAGCCAGGTCAGACCGTGGTGCTTCTGACCGAAGTACTTAGGATTGGGGGCGGCGTTCAGCGTCTGGACTGGGACCACGAACCGCAGGCCGTCGGCGGAGGCGACCAGGCCGCCGCCCCACAGCCAGGCGAGCCCGATCTGGGCCTGGTGCTCGATCAGCCGGGCGTTCGCGGCGCTGATCGTGTCAGCGCGGACGTAGTTCTGCTCCACGTGCGAGAGCCGGTCCCGGGTCAGTGCGGGCACGCCGGGCTTGGTCACCGGGGTGAACCCGATGTTGCAGGCCTCGGCGACCAGCACCGCGCAGGCACTGACCGCGAGGTCCTCCACCCGGGTGCCCGACTCGGCTAGGTGGATGAACTCAGAGGTGAAGCCGGTCCATGCGTCGACCTCCAGCA
>DAHWEX010000256.1 GCA_027326205.1 Actinomycetota bacterium | reverse complement strand
ATCGGCCGCCGTGAAGCTCGCGGCCGACGCGACCGCCTTCGCGGCGCCGCTGGCCGGACTTGCCGTGCTCACGGCCATCGCGCTCGGCATCGAGATCAGGTCGGGGCGCCGGCGCGAGGCGTCGTCCCTGCGCGCCGGCGGCTGAACGCGAGCGGCCGCTACAGCTCGATTCCCGGGTAGAGCGGGTGGCGGGCGAGCAGGTCGGCGCACCGGGCCCGGCAGCGCGCCGCTACCTGGGCATCGATGGCGTACTTGGCCTTAGCCGTCGCGGCGGCCGGGACGGTGGCGGCGAGCGCCAGAACGCGACGAGGTTGGCATCGATCCCCGAGTGCGGCTGCACGTAGGCGTGGTCCGCGCCGAACAGGGCGCGGGCGTGCCCGGCGGCGATCTCCTCGACCCGGTCGACCATCTCGCAGCCGGCATAGAGCCGGCGGCCGGGGGTGCCCTCGGCGTACTTGTCCGACAGCCAGTTCCCCATCGCCAGCAGCACCGCGGGAGAAGCGTAGTTCTCCGACGCGATCAGCTTGACCGGCGGGCCGGTTACCGGGCCGCCCGATCCGCCGCAGCGCGGGCTGACGTTCTACCGGACCGGCTCGCTTGGGCAGCCGCGGCAGCCCGCCGAGGCGGACCCGGCGGTGCGGGCCGGGCGGCTGGCCGTGGAGTAATTCCAATAAATAGAATTAATTTTCTGATTTATCCAGCTGCGGAATCTGGCGCTTCGCGGCACCGGCACGGGTCGTGATCGCGGGTCGGGCGCGCCCGGCACCGCAAGGGACGGGGGTACCGGGCGGGCATTTGCCTCATCCGGGTCTTAAACGCTCCCGGAAACCGGTCACGGGGCAAGATCGCGGGTCATCCACGGCGAATAGCGCCGTGGATGACCCGCGATCTCTGCAAGATACCTCCAGGGGGTATATTGCCGTGGCGTTGGCCGGTTAAAGATTCGATTAACATGTCGGCGCCCCTGGGGGAATAGCTACAAGGCAAGAGCCCTTTCACGGAATTTGTGAAGACTAACGAGGGCACTGCACAGTCCAACGGCAGCCTGAGACCACCAATGCGATCATGAGGAGAATTGCTCCTGCCGCAGGCGCCTGGGCCAAAACCGCTGAAGAGCCCCAGGCGTCAACGACGCGACCGGCGACTGAGGCCGCCAGGGCCAGGCCGGCCGCGCTGGCCGAGGCGTTCCAGCTAAACGCTTGCGTGAGGTCAGCTGGATGTACCGCGTTCTCTGTAAGGATATTAAGCACGGTGATCGCCGGCGGTATGGCGATTTCGGTAACGACGACGACCCCGCCAAGCATAAACGTGGAGTGGGCCAGGGGTAGCAGCGATGCCGCACTCGTCATGTACCCGGCAGCGATGATAAGCTGACGACGCGGCGACAGACGATGCCTTCCTCGGCCGTATATCAGACCGCCGACTATTCCGGTCAAACTTGAGGCTGCCATGATGGGGGCCACGGCATCAGGGACGCCGTGATTGATAGCGAACGAGCTCACGGCAATTCCCATAGTCCCGAAGTAAAGCCCCAAGGCCATGTTGAGTGCGGCAACCAGGACGAAAGCCGGTCGCAGCAGCGTTCGAGAACCCTGGTCAGGTTCGGCCCGCTCGCGTCTTGGAAGGGGCGCTGTGTGACGCTGGCTGGCCAGCACCCCGCCCCCGCAGACGATCAGGCTGGCCGAGATGACGAGGGCCAGTTCCGGTGCCCCCGCGGCGCCAAGAGAGCTCGCCAGGACAGGTCCCAGGAGAAAGGCCGCTGAGTTGGCCAGCGCTTCGAGGGAGAAGGCAGTCGGCAGTTCGCTGGCCCGGCTTCCCCGCAGCAGGTAAGCCCAACGGGCTGACGAGAGAGCGGCCAACTGGGGAACCACCGCGCCGGCGCAAGCTGATGCCGCTACCACTGCTGCGGAGTTCGTCGTCACGAGGATGCCCCCGATCGCGATGACGGCTGCGAGCAGGGAGAAAGGCAGGACCCGGGTCTGGCCGAATCTGTCGAATAGGCGGGCTACCTGCGGTCCGATCAGCGCCTCCGCGAGAGCGAACCCCGCCGTGGCGAGGCCGGATGCGCTGTAGGAACCTGTGCGGGCATGCAGCAGCCAGACCAGGCTCAGGGGGATCATCGCGATGCCTACGCGACCGATTGCCGCGGCGAAGAAGAAAATGACGGCCCCGGGGGTGCGCAGTACGCCGCGGTAGCCGACATTGGCGTCTGGCATAACCATCTTCCCGCCGCCAGGCGGGGCGAGCCATCTCGGGGAGCGCGACTTGCGGCTCATCCCTGGCTCACCAAGGGACGTCCAAGGCTGCGGCTGGCGCGGTGGCCGCCGCCGCCCCGACACCGGGCGGGTAAAAGGAAAGGCCTTGGCCAAGGTGGACCAAGGCGAGTGAGGCAACGTTAGCAGAAACACGGTAAGGACGCTCCTGCGATATCGGGGGTGGCCGACGGGCGGCTAGCGTGCCGCGGTGTCGCAGACGTGGGACTCGTACGGCGCCGGCGCTCGCGGCGGCACCGGTCGCCTGCGCGCCCGGCTTGCCGGGATCGCGGCGCCGGAACCGGCGGGGGGCCGCGGGCGTTTGGCTGGGTGAGGCCCGGGCGCTGGCGCTTGTCTGTCCGGCGGCCGGCGGGGTCTAATTGAGTAAATCGATTCTAGAATTTGCTGGTTGAGGCGGTCGCGGGCCGGCTGGGCGGCGCGGGCGCGGGGAAGGAGTGCGGGATGGCGGAAGCCGGGCCGGAGGGCGAGCGGGAGATCGGGCACTACCAGACCGCCACGACCGGCGGCATTGACTACGCGTCGGTGCCGTGGCGGCTGTGGGAGAAGTCCAAGAGGCTCTTCTGGAACCCGGCCGACATCGACTTCTCACGAGACGCCGCCGACTGGCGGGAGATGACGGACGGGGAGCGGGCGCTGGTCGCCATGTCCGCGCGCGGGTTCATGGTCGGCGAGGAGGCCGTCACCCTCGATATCATCCCGCTGCTGCGCTGCATGTCCGACCTGGGGCGCCTCGAGGACACGATGTACCTGGCCATGTTCACGATGGAGGAGGCCAAGCACACCGAGATGTTCCGCCGGTGGTTCGACGCCGTCGGACTCGACCCGTCCTCGCTCGACGCGCTGGCCGCCGAGCAGCAGGCCGCCCGCGGCCGGCCCGGGATCTTCGACGGGCCGCTCACCGCGGTGATGCGGCGGCTCGACACCGACCGCTCGCCGCAGGCCCTGCTGGACGCGTCGATCATCTACAACCAGTTCATCGAGGGCGTGCTCGCGGTCGCCGGGTACCAGCGCTGGGACGAGACCTTCCTGCGGCTTGGGGACAAGCTCCCCGGGCTGCAGGCCGGGCTGCGGCTCACCCAGCGCGACGAGCGGCGGCACATCGCCTACGGCACCTACCTGGCCCGGCGCGTCCTGGCGGAGAACCCCGGGCTGTGGGAGTGGTTCGAGGAGCGCTGGGCGAAGCTCACCGCGAACCTCACCGGCGGCTACGGGGCGGACGAAGGCAGCACGGCGCAGGACGGCGCGCGGCAGCGCGAGGCCCGTGAACTCGCGGAGTTGTACCAGCGGCTGAGCAAGCGACGGCTGGAGGCGCTCGCCGTGGCCAGGACCATGCGGGTGGCCGAGGTGGACGCGAGCGCGATCGAGGCGTTCGAGCCCGAGGAACTCCAGCACGTGGGCTGAGCGTGAAAAACCCCGGGACGGCGGCGCTGGCGCCCCGGGGCGGCTCGCGGGCGGGTCAGCCCGCCCCGGCGAGGGAAAGGACTCCCTGGTTTTTCGTGGGGAGGGACTCCCCCCATGCCCGGGGGGTCACCGGGGTGACGGGCGCCGGGGGCTGAACCGCCCCCGGTCGATCACCACCACCCCGCCGGGCCGCGTGGTCTGGAACAGGGCGGCGCCGTTGCCGCCCGCCCAGATGGAGACGGTCAGCGTGTCGCCGGGCCACACCGGCTTGCTGAACCGGCCGTACATCGAGCCGAACCTGGCCGGGTCGGACCCGCACAGCGCGTGCAGCAGCGCCCGGCCGGTGAAACCGTAGGTGCACAGGCCGTGCAGGATCGGGCGGTCGAAGCCGCCCCTGGCCGCGAACTTCGGGTCGGCGTGCAGCGGGTTCCGGTCACCGGACAGCCGGTAGACCAGCGCCTGCTCCGGCCTGGTTTCCAGCACGACCGTGTGGTCGGGCGCGCGTTCCGGGCGCTCCCACGGCGGGTCGCTGCCGCGCTCGCCGCCGAAGCCGCCCTCGCCCCGGATGAACACGCCGCTGCGGGTGGTCACCAGCGGCTCGCCGCTGGCCGCGTCCACCGCGCGGTTCTCGCTGGCGACCAGCGCGCCGGAGCCCTTGTCGTAGATGCCGGTCACGGTCGAGACAGTCCGAACGGTCCCGGTGACAGGCAACGGCTGGTGCAGTTCCACGTACTGCTCGGCGTGCACCAGCATCGCGTGGTTGAAGTCGCCGAGGCCGCGGGCCGCGCGGGCCTGCGCGATCAGCACGCCGTAGGTGGGCAGCACCTGCTGCTCGATGCCCTGGGAGTTCTCCGTGGTGAACTCGAGCTCCGCCAGCGGGTCGCCGAGGCCTGCGCCGACGCCGACCGCGTAGAGCAGGGCGTCCTTGCTGTCCCAGGACCTCAGCTGCGGCTCGCTCGGTATGCCCACCACGCTGTGGTCAAGACCCATTACAACCTCCGCGTCGGCCACTGTCGCCCGGACTCGCCCGCACTCGCCCATGGTTAGAGCTTGGTTCTAGAAAGGATTCTCACGGGCGGCAGCGCGCGTGTCAATCGCGGCGCTCCTGCTCGCCAGGCCCCGGTTCGCCAGGCTCCCGGCCGCCTGGGTCCGGGCCGTTCGCCTCGTGCCCGCCGGGCGGCCGCGCGGGCACCGGCTCGGGCCCCGGGTGCCACGGGCCGCCGCGCATCAGGCGCCGCGCGTACTCGGAGACCGCGTCGATGATCTTGTCGGCCTCGCGGCGGCTGTGCGCCGCCGCGACCTCGTAGGCGCCCTCGCCGATCAGCGAGGTAAGGATCGCGGCGTAGACCCGGTCCTCCGGCCGGTCGGTCAGCCGCAGCAGGGCGTCGTTCTGGCCGATCCACTCCCGGCCCCGGCGGCGGCGCATCACCTCCCAGCCGGGCGGCACGTCGCCGGAGGCGAACAGCAGCGCCAGGTCGCGCCGCTCCCAGCTGCCGTTCATGTACGCGCGGGCCCCGGTGTCGAACAACTCGCCCGGATCGGCGACACCCTGGCTCCTGGCCTCGGCCACGGCCTTGCTCGCGGCCTCCTCGTGGGCCGCCTGGTGCTGCTGCCACAGCGCGATGAACAGCTCGCTCTTGCCGCCGAAGTGGTGGTACAGGCTGCCCACGCTGGAACTCGCCCGCTCCACGATCTCGGCGATGCTCGACTCGGTGAAGCCGCGGGAGGTGAAGACCTCCCGCGCCGCCGCGAGCAGCGCGCCCTGCGTCTGCGCGGTGCGGCTCCACTGCCACGCGGCGGACACCGAACTCGCCTTGCGCTGCCTTGCCATGACCACCATCCCAACGCCCGGCCGCGGGCCAATGGACCGCGTCACGCGCCCGCGGCCGGCCGGCCGCGCACCCGGAGGCGGGGCCCTTGACACGCCCCAATTCAGGAATAGAAGCTAATTCTAGTACTCAGTTCCGCAAAGGCCAGAGAGCCGCGGCGGAGCCGGATGGTGACCGAGAGGAAGGGTGCTCCCATGACACGACTGGATGGCCGGGTGGCGATCGTGACCGGGGCCGGACGGGGGATCGGCCGTTCGGTAGCGCTGCTGCTGGCCGCCCGCGGCGCGTCCGTGGTGGTCAACGACCTCGGCGCCGCCCTCGACGGATCGGGCACCGACGCCAGCCCGGCGCAGCAGGTGGTCAAGGAGATCACCGAGGCGGGCGGGCAGGCGGCGGCCAGCGGCGCGGACATCGCGGACCACGGCGCGGCCGAGGGGCTCATCCGGGGGGCCATCGAGGACTTCGGCCGGCTGGACATCGTGGTCAACGTCGCGGGCATCCTGCGCGACCGGATGATCTTCAACATGGCCGAGCAGGAGTGGGACGACGTGATCCGCGTCCACCTGAAGGGCACGTTCAACACCAGCAAGTTCGCGGCGGCGCACTGGCGGTCGCTGCGCGAGGAGAGCGCGCAGAACCGGATCATCAACTTCACCTCGGTGTCCGGGCTGCACGGCGCGCCCGGCCAGCCGAACTACGCCGCCGCCAAGATGGGCATCGTCGGCCTCACCATGTCCTGCGCCAACGCCCTGGCCAGGTACGGCGTCACCGCGAACGCGATCTCCCCCGGCGCCGCGACCCGGATGACCGCCTCGGTGCCCGACGAGCGGCGGCGCGGCGGGCTGCCGGGCGACAGCGACGAGCGCTCCCCCGACAACGTCGCGCCGATCGTGGCCTACCTGGCCAGCGAGCGGTCCGGCTGGATCACCGGCCGGGTGATCCACTCCTCCGGCTACGAGGTCTCGCTGTACAGCAACCCGCAGCCGGTCTCGCGGATCGTCGGCACGAGCGCCTGGGACGTGGACGCCCTCGCCGCCCAGGTCGAGCGCTCGTTCGGCCCGCTGCTGCGCGGTCAGGGGTGAGCGGGCCCGTGCCGGGAAGACCCGCGCCGGGCAAGGCCGTTCCGGTGCCGACGCCGGAGACCCGGCCGTTCTTCGACGGGTGCGCCGCCGGCGAACTGCGCATCCAGCGCTGCGCGGACTGCGCGCGCCCCTACTTCTACCCGCGCCCGGTGTGCCCGCACTGCGGGTCGTTCAACGTGGCGTGGTTCACCGCCAGCGGGGACGCCACCTTGTACTCCTACGTGATCAACCACCGCCCCGCCCCGGGCTTCGAGGCCGAGGCGCCCTACGCGATCGCGGTGGTGCAACTCGCGGAGGGGCCGCGGATGATGACCAGCATCGTCGGGGTGCCGAACACGCCCGAGGCCCTCGAACTCGACATGCCGCTGCACGTGCGGTTCGAGAGGCGGGGCGAGCTGACCCTGCCCGTCTTCGGGCCGGCCGGTGCTTCCCGGGAAACCAGTGCTTCCCGGGAAAGCGGGGCCACCGCATGAGCCGCGGCGCCGGCGTGATCATCGCGGGAGCGGCCGAGACCGACCAGGTCGGCAGGCTGCCGCACACCTCGACCCTGGGGCTGCACATCGAGGCCGCGCGCAACGCCCTGGCCGACGCGGGCCTGACCACCCGCGACATCGACGGCATCGCCACGGTCTCCGCCCCCGGTCCCGTCCAGGTCGCGCACGCGCTTGGCATCACCCCGACCTGGGTGGACGGAACCGGCGTCGGCGGCACCTCGTTCCTGCTGCACGTGCGGCACGCGGTCGCGGCCATCAGGGCCGGCTACGCCCGGACGGTCCTGGTCACGCACGGCGAGTCCGGCCGCTCCCGGGTCGGCGCGGGCGGCTGGCGGATGGACCCCTCCTCGCCGGCCGGCCAGTTCGAGGCGCCCTACGGGACGCTCGGCCCGACGACCACCTTCACCATCCCCGTGCTGCGGTACATGAAGGAGTACGGCCTCACCCACGAGCAGCTCGCGTACGTGGCCGTGGCGCAGCGCAAGTGGGCGGCGCGCAACCCCCGGGCGATGTTCCGCGACGAGATCACGGTCGCGGACGTATTCGCGTCCCGGATGGTCGCCTACCCGTTCCACCTGCTGGAGTGCTGCCTGGTCACCGACGGTGGCGGTGCGCTGATCATCACCGCAGCGGACCGTTCGGTGGAATTCCCCAAGCCCCCGGTGCACATCCTGGGCACCGGGGAGGCGTCGGAGACCCCGATGATCTCGCAGCTGGCCGACTTCACCGAGTCGCAGGCGTTCCGGCTGGCCGGGCAGGCCGCCTTCGCCGAGGCCGGCATCACCACCGCCGACGTCGGCCACCTGATGATCTACGACGCGTTCGCCCACGTGCCCATCTACGGGCTCGAGGCGCTCGGGTTCGTCAAGAAGGGCGAGGCCGGGGGGTTCATCGCCGCGGGCAACACCGAGCCGGGCGGCGCCCTCCCGCTCAACACCAACGGCGGCGGGCTGTCCTACACCCACACCGGGATGTACGGCATGTTCGCCATCACCGAAGGCGTCCGCCAGATACGCGGCGAGGCGGCCGCCCAGGCGGGCGAGCCGCAGGTCAGCGTCGTCTTGGGCAACGGCGGCATGTTCGCCACCGCCGGCGTGCTCGTGCTCGGCCGGCAGCCGAGGTGAGGCGGCGCGCTCAGTAGCGGCCGGCCCGGGTGACTAGACCCTCCTCAGCGACGTGTCAGGCAAGGTGGCGGCAACCTGGCTGACCGCGTCCCGGCCGTGCAGCCCGGGGACGAAGCTCACCGCGGCGCCGGCGCCTCGTGGGCCGCGCGCCGGTAACCCCGCTGGATAGACTTCTAGAGTCGGGTTCTAGGACGCGGGGGCTGAAGGGCGGATTCACGTTGGCTGAGGCACTACGGCAGGCGCGGCCGGCACGGGGCAGGGCCAGCGCGGGCGGCTGGCAGTGGAGCCGGACGGCCGAGACGCAGCGGGCGCTGCTCGACGCCGCCCGCGAGGTGTTCACCGCCCAGGGCTTCACCAGCGCCAGCATCACCGACATCGTGGAGCGGGCGGGCTCCAGCGTGGGCAGCCTGTACCACCACTTCGGCGGCAAGAGCGAGCTGTTCCTCGCCCTGTGGCAGGAGTACAGCGAGGCTCAGCAGGACGCGTCCGGCAAGGCCGTCGCGCAGGCGCAGCGGGCCGGCGTGACCGATCCGCTCGCGCTGTTCTCGGCCGGCGCGAAGGCGTACCTGGAAAGCTGCTGGCAGCGCCGGGACCTGGCCGCGCTGTTCCGCGCCGGCGACGCGCCGCCCGGCTTCACGTCGCTGGTCCGCGCCGACGGGTGCCAGTGGATCGCCCAGGTCGACTCGCTGCACGGGCTGACCGGCAGGTCCTGCGACCGGCTGTACGTCACGATCTTGACCTCGCTGATGCGCGAGGGCGCGCACGAGGTGGCCACCGCCAAGAACCGGCGGCAGGCGACCAGGGTCATCGGCGCGGTGCTCGAGTACGCGCGCAGGCTGATGGCGGACGGCCCGTGGCAGCCGCCGGCCGGCCTGGCCACCGTCTCGTCGCTGGCCACCGCGCCTTAGCGCCAGGCGGTCATCCGACGATGGCGTTGGCGTCCTCGTCGAAATGCCTGGTCATGGCTGCCTCCCGGTCCGCTTGCCGTGCTTGCGGTGCACGGTCTGCTTGGTGACGCCGAGCCGGGTGGCGATGTCCTGCCACGACCATCCCAGTTTCCGCGCGTTGTCGACCTGGAGGATCTCCAGCCGTTCGGTGAGTGCCCGCAGCGCGGCCACCGCCCGCAACCCGACGTCCGGGTCGTTGTCGGCCGCGCCCTCGGCG
>DAHWEX010000255.1 GCA_027326205.1 Actinomycetota bacterium | reverse complement strand
GCTTTGTCGTCGACGAGCGCGGCGAGATCGTCAGCCCGTCGGTGCTCACCGCGATGATCGCCGCCAGGGAACTGGCCAGGGAGCCGGGCGCGACGGTGATCCACAACCTGATCACCTCCCGGGCGGTCCCGGAGCTGATCGGCGAGCACGGCGGCGCCCCGGTCCGCACGCGGGTCGGCCACTCGTTCATCAAGGCGAAGATGGCGCAGACCAACGCGGTCTTCGGCGGCGAGCACTCCGGGCACTTCTACTTCCGGGACTTCTGGTTCGCCGACTCCGGTATGTTGGCCGCGCTGCACACCCTCGCCGCGCTCGGCCACGACGACCGGCCGCTGTCGCGGATCCTGGCCGACTTCGCCAGGTACGCGCAGAGCGGCGAGGTCAACAGCGAGGTCGCCGACCAGGCGGCCGCCACGCGGCGGGTCAAGGACGTGTACGCGTCACGGCCCGGGGTGACCACCGACGAGCTCGACGGCCTCACGGTCTCCGGCGACACCTGGTGGTTCAACCTCCGGCCGTCCAACACCGAGCCGCTGCTGCGGCTGAACGTGGAGGCGGCGGACCAGAGCGCGATGGCCGCCCTCCGCGACGAGGTACTTAACCTGGTGCGTGGAACAACGGCCCGTTCGGTATGACTAGTTCGGTATGACTAGTTCGGTATGAGCAAGTCGGTATGAGCAAGTCGGACAAGGGATAGGGAAGAGATGGAACTCGAAGACTGGGTGCTCGACATCATCGTCTGCCCCAAGTGCCGGGCCAGCCTGCGCGCCGAGGACGCGGCCAGCGAGCTGGTGTGCACCGGCTGCGGGCTCGCCTACCCGGTTCGCGACAACATCCCGGTGCTGCTGGTCGAAGAAGCCCGGAAGCCGTGAGCCAGGCGCTATGAACACGCCGCCCGGCGGGGCCGCGCTCGCGGCGTTCCGCCTCGATGACGTGGAGATCGTCGAGGCGGGCGATCCCGGCGGCATGCTGCGGCAGGTCGCCTCGTCGGCCGCGCAGGTCAGGACCGCGCTGCGCGCGTGCGCCGAGGCCGACCTGTCCGCGCTCGGCCCGGACAGCAGGCCGCGCGCCATCGTGGTCGCGGGCTCCGGCGGGGCCGGCGGCTCGGCGTTCGCGCGGGACTCGCTCGCGGCCGTCTGCGGCCTCGGGACGCCGGTCCAGGTGACCGGCGTGTCCGGCTACCAGCTTCCCGGCTGGATCGGCGCGGCCGACCTGGTGATCGCGGTGTCCCGCTCGGGGCACACCGCCGAGGCCCTCGCCCTGGCGGGCGAGGCGGCGTGGCGCGGGTGCGACCTGGTCGGCGTGGGCGCGCCCGGCTCGCCGCTGCAGGAGCTCGTCCTGCGGGCCAGGGGGACGTTCATCCCGGTGACCACGGTCGGGCCCGCCCGGGCGATGCCCTGGGCGCTGACCGTGCCGCTGCTGGTGATCGCGGACAGGCTCGGCGCGGCTCAGATCGGCGACGACGCCTACGAGGCGGCCGCGGCCGCCATGGAGGACGTGTCGCACCAGTGCCGCCCGTCGAGCGAGTCGTTCGTCAACCCGGCGAAGTCGCTCGCGCTCGACCTGGTCGGCCGGCTCCCGGTGATCTGGGGCGGCTCGCCGGTCGCGGCCGCGGCGGCCAGGCGGTTCGCCTCACAGCTCGCGGCGAACGCCAAGCACCCGGCGATCGTGGGCCTGCTGCCCGAGGCCGGGCACGACCAGGTGGCGACCTTCGACGGCCCGTACGCGCCGACGCCCGAGCCCGCCTTCCCCGCGGCCGAGGAATTCGGGGACGACGGCCTCGCTGACTTCGCCGACTTCTCCGACGACGACGGGGCGGAGCTCGACGGCCTGTCGCCCGCCGACGAGTCGCTCCGGCTGGTGCTGCTCGCAGACCCGGCGGGGGAGCATCCCGCCGTCGGGCGGACCAGGGAGGCGGTCGCGTCCCTGGCGGCCCTGCGCGGCATCGACGTCTCGGACATCTTGCTCGACGCGAGCGGCGAGCCGCTGCGGCGGCTGGCCGCCGCGGTGCAGTTGCTCGACTACACCTCGGTGTACCTCGGGATCGCGAGCGGCATCGACCCGCTGGCGATCGCCGCGATCAAGGACCTGCGGGACCTGACCGGGCGCGAATAATAACCTATGGAACTTATTAAGGCGGCAGTCTCACGGACGGGTAGCCGACAGCGGTGAAGGCCGTCATCGCCGCGCTCGCGGCCAACCTGGGCATCGCCATCGCCAAGTTCGCGGCGTTCCTGCTCACCGGGTCCGCGTCCATGCTCGCCGAGTCGGTGCACTCGGTGGCGGACACCGGCAACGAGACGCTGCTGCTGATCGGGCGCGGCCGGTCCCGCCGCGCGCGCACGGCGGAGCATCCCTTCGGGTTCGGCCGCGAACGGTACTTCTACGGGTTCGTGGTCGCGGTGATGCTCTTCACCGTCGGCTCGGTCTTCTCGATCTACGACGGGATCCACAAGATCATCACCCCGGGGCACCTCGACTCGCCCGCGATCGCGTACCTGGTGCTCGGGGTGTCCATGGTACTTGAGGGGTTTTCGCTGCGCACCGCGATCCGCGAGGCGAACGAGGTGCGGCAGAAGGGGCACGGCTGGCGGCAGTTCGTCCACGTGACGAAGACGCCGGAACTCCCGGTGGTGCTGCTGGAGGACAGCGCGGCGCTGATCGGGCTGGTATTCGCGTTCCTCGGCGTGCTGCTGTCCCAGTTGACCGGGCATGAGGAGTGGGACGGCGTCGGCTCGGTGGGCGTCGGCGTCCTGCTGGCCTGCGCCGCCTTCATCGTGGGCTATGAGACGAAGAGCCTGCTGATCGGCGAGGCGGCCACGGAGGAGACCGCGGCGAAGATCGTCGCCGCGATCGAGGGCGGCCCGGAGAAGTACCGGCTGATCCACCTGCGCACCTCGCACATCGGCCCCGAGACCCTGCTGGTCGCCGCCAAGATCGGCGTGTCCGCCGACCTGACCGCGGCGGACCTGGCGGCGGGCATCGACGCGGCGGAGAAGCGGGTCCGGGCCGAGGTCCCGATCGCGGAGACCATCTACCTGGAACCGGACATCTACCGGCCGGGGCAGGACGACCCGCTCGACCCGTCGGTGGCGATCGTCGCGCAGACAACCCGCCGCCCGCGCCTTCCCCGCCGGACGGCCCGCCGTCCGGGTCCCGCGTAGCCGTATTCCCGCGTAGCGGTATTCCAGTGCCGCGGGCCCGCGGCCGCGAGATCGCCCGCTTGTGCGGCGGGGTAGCTAATCTGGCGCGCTTTCCTTTTTCGCTGCGCTGCGCTGCGCCGGGTAAGCAGCGAGGCCGGCGGCCGGTGCCGATTAAACCGTGAATATATCGCGCGATAACCCTTCCTGAAGGACGGGGATGACATTCTGCTAATCATGTGAAACGAGTTTTCGCTGCTCCGCTCCACGGTAAAGTCGCCGCTGGCGCGCCGTCGTGCTAATTCCACGTCGAGAACCATTCGACACACGGGGAAGGAA
>DAHWEX010000452.1 GCA_027326205.1 Actinomycetota bacterium | reverse complement strand
GATGGCGGACATTCCGCCATTGTCGGCGCGCCGCTCCGGCCGGGTCAATGGTATTCGGCAATCGATTGCAGAGCGGGCCTGTGCGGTCGGCCACAACCGGGGCGCCCCGGGCGCCGTTGTGGCGACCGGGCGTCATGGTGTCCTGGGGCCCTACTTCAGCGTGTCAAGGAATGCCGGCCGGGCCGACGCCGTGACCGCCAGCGGGACGCCCTGGAGCGCCTTAGCGGCGGGAGGCGTCGAGGGCGGGCGCGCGGGCGGCTAGCAGCGGGTCCTGGGCGTGCGCGGCGCGGGCGGACAGGACGAGGGCGGCGGTGACGGCCGCGGCGAGGGCGGAGGCGAGGAGAGCGGCGATCGTGGCCGGCGGCAGGCTGGCCGCGATGCCCCAGCCCATGCCGCTCGCCTGGCCCTGGGCGTTGATCAGCCGGGGGGCGACGGCCAGGCCGGCGGCGACGCCGGCGACGATGCCGATCGCGGTCACGATCGTGGTGCTGACCACGAGCGTGGCCGTCACCTGGCGCGGGGTCAGGCCCATCGCCTTGAGGATGCCCGCCTCGTGCACGTGGTCGCGCAGGCCCACGTCGGTGGCGGTGAGCAGGTTCGCCATCGCGATCAGCACCAGGACGACGACCGCGACGACGATCACCACCCGCACCATGCCGAGCCGGGCGGCCGGGTTGGCCGCCACCTGGATGTCGAGCCGGCTGCCCGACGCGCGCAGCAGCGCGGCCCGGGCACTCGCCGCCGAGACGCCCGGCCTGAGCACCAGGCTGTAGAACATCGGCGCGGACGCGCTCGGCGCGGGCAGCGAGTCGAGGCCGAAGTCGACCACGTCGCCGCTGTTGCCCGGCTCGATGGTGCGGCCGACGATGTGCAAGATCACCGGCACGCCGTCGATGGTCGGGTCGATCCACGAGCCGACGCCGACGTGCATCAGGTTCAGGAAGCCCTGGCCCGCGACCGCCTCGCCCACGGCGGCGAACATCCGGCCCTGCACCGCCTGGAACGGGTACGGGTCCCGCGAGGTGCCCATCGCGCGGGCGACGAAGGTGCCGTTGTCCCCGGGCAGCAGCGTGTCGAACTGGGCGCCGGGGTAGCTGGCGGCGACCTGGCGGTCGGCCGCGATGAGGGCGGTCGTCTGGGCGTCGCTGAGGCCGCCGGTGTAGACGGTCAGCGCGCCGGCCAGGCCGATCCGCCCGGGGTCGGCGGTGAACGCGCCGACCGTGGACCAGACGGCGAGGGCGATGGTGATCATGGCCAGCGGTATGGACACGCCCGCGACGGTCAGCGCCGCGGGCAGCCGCCGGGTCAGCGCGTCCCGCGCGCCGAGGACCAGCGCGGCGGGCAGCCGGACCAGCAGCGACAGCCGGGCGACCTGCGACAGGTGCCCGCCCGGCGGGTTCGGCTGCACGGCGGCCACCGGGGAGACCCGGCCCGCCCGCCAGGCGGGGATGGCCGTGGCGATCAGCACGGTGAGGATCGCCCCCGCCGCGATCAGCGCCGACTGGGTGCCGGGGAGCGGGGCGAGGGTGACGCCGATCCCGGCGGCCGGGTGGTCGAGCGCCTGCGACGACGTCGCCAGCTCGGCGGCGGCCAGGCCGAGGGCGGTGCCGGTCACGCCGAGCGCCAACTGCTCGGCGAGCAGCATCCGCACCACCTGCCCCGGGGTGAAGCCGAGGGCCTTGAGCATCGCCAGGTCCCGCCACTGCATCAGCACCCGGCCGGACGTGACGTTGGCGATCGCGCAGGGCGCCGCGACCAGCGCGATGACGCCGAACAGCGCGAGCAGTTCGCCCAGCAGCCGGTCGTCGCTGGCCATCGAGTCCATGACCTGCTGCCTGGTGGTGACCCGCTCCACCGGCGAGACCTCGCTCAGGCCGTTGTTCAGGCCGTTGTAGGCGTTGAAGACGCCCTGGGTGACCTCGGCGGTGCCGGCCGCCGACGGGTCGGCGAGCCGCAGCCCGACGACCTCCGTGGTCTCGCTTCTGACCGGCTCGACCGTGGCCACCAGGCTCGGCAGCGCCCAGATCAGGCCCGGCGGCCACTGCGGATAGAAGCCCTGGTCAGCCGTGTCGGCGACGCCGACGACCCGCATCGGGACCGTGGTGCCGTCCACGCCGTCCAGGACGATCCTGCTGCCGGGGCCCACGCCGGCGGCCGCGGCGAACGAGGCCTCGACGACCACGCCGCCGGGCTGGCCGGCGCGCAGCCAGGTGCCCGCGACCACGAGCGGCGCGGACATCGGCGGCGGCTGCGGCGTCGCCCCGTTGAGCTGCACCTGGAACTTCTGCGCGCCCTGCACGAGGGTCGCCGCCGCGAAGTCGTAAGGCGCGGCGACCTGGGTGACCCCGGCGATGCCCCCCAGCGGGGCGGCCGGGGTGCCGCCGGCCAGGTAAACGAGCACGTCGGCGCCCCTGGTCCGGTTGAACAGCTGCTCCCACGGGTTGAGCGCCCCTTCCAGCAGCATGACCGCCAGCACGAGCGCGGCCACGACCCCGGCCACCACCGCCACGGTCAGCGCGGACTGCCCGCGATGGGCATACAGGTCCGTCCGCACCCACCGGATGGCGCCGCGCACTCTCGTCAGCCTCTCAGCACGGGGTCAGCCGCTGAGCTCGAGGAAGTTCCCGATGGCCGTCTCCCGGCGCTGGCCCTTGAGACGCTGGGCGGGCACGACCCTGGCGTCGTCGGCGATCATGCCGTCGAACAGGTTGACTACCCGGTCCGCGAGGCCCGCCACCTTGGCGTCGTGCGTCACCATGAGGATGGTCTGGCCGCCGGCGTGCGCCCGGCGCAGCAACCGGAGCACGTCGTTGGTGTTGGCGCTGTCCAGGTTGCCGGTGGGCTCGTCGGCCAGCAGCAGGCTCGGCTCGTTCGCCAGGGCGCGGGCGAGGGCCACCCGCTGCTGCTCGCCGCCGGACAGCCGGGACGGCGGGGCGTCCGCCTTGGCGGTGATGCCGAGTTCCGCCAGGAGTTCCTCGCGCCGTTTGCGCGCCTGCTTCGGCGTCGCACCCGCGAGCAGCGCGGGCAGTTCCACGTTGTCGGCGACGGTCATCGTGGAGAGCAGGTTGAAGAACTGGAACACGAAGCCCACGTGCCTGCGGCGCAGCACCGCCCACGCCGACGGCGACAGGCCGTCGGCCCGCTTGCCGCGCAGCCAGATCTCGCCGCGGGTGGCGGGCTCGAGGCCGCCGAGAACGTGCAGCAGCGTGGACTTACCCGAGCCCGACGGCCCCATGATCGCGACGAACTCGCCGGCGCCGACCTCAAGGTCGACGCCGCGGACCGCCTCGACGCTCCCGCCGCCTGACTTGTATTCCTTGACGAGCCCGCGAGCACGCAAGAGAGCCGTGCACGGCTCGGGGTCCTGTCTCACACAAGCTCCTCCTGGCAGCGTTCGAGCCAGTCGAGGTCGGCCTGCAGGTGCAGGACGGCCCCCTCGACCAGCAGCCGGGCCGCGGGGGTCGCGCGGTCCATGCCCGCCTGCATGTCCATCAGGTTCCGCATTATGCCGAAATAATGCCGGCGCTGGGAATTGATGAGCTCCATCCGGTCCGCCAGGCCCGCCAGCGGCGCGAGCACGAGCTTCATGAAGAACTCGTCCCGCACCCGCGGCCCGTCGATCGGCTCGGTGACCCAGGCGGCGAGCAGTCCGCGCCCGGCCTCGGTGAGCTCGTACACCTTCTTGTTCGGGCGGCTGTCCTGTTCGACGTCCTGGCTGCGGACGAGCCCGTCCTGCTCAAGCCGCTTCAAGGTGACGTAGATCTGCCCGATGTTGGGTGACGGGTACGCCTGCCCGAAGGTCTGCTCAAGGGCGAGCTTCAGCTCGTAGCCATGCGCCGGTTCCTTCGCGAGCAGCGCCAGCAGAGGCTGCCGCACCTTCTTGCCTCCTCATGTGGAGCCGCGTTGCATCGATTATCACCGCAAACGGGCGGTTTGTCGCGTAACGGCCACCCGGGGCGCAACAGTCACCCCGGCAGCGGGCCGCTACCGCCAGCCGCCCTTACCCTCAGCCACGGCGCGGGGGCAAGGCAGCGCGGGTCGTGCGCTGCCTGCTTCCACGGCGCCCACCGAGACGGGCCTTACCCTCAGCCACGGCGCGGAGGGCGGCGCGCCTGTGGCGCCGTCCTCCCGCAGGGGGGCAACGGGGGGACGGCGTCCCCCCGTGAGTTGGGGGGTCCCCGGGGGGATCATTCCCCCGGGAAGACAGACGGTCACAGCTTGGTGTACGCCCGTTGACACCTACATAACGCATGTGCATAACTCGAATGTATCCCGAATCGGGGACTGCCCAATGGAGGGCTGGGGGTGATGAGCATGAGGCGCGCGATCGTCGCCGCTGCCACGGCCGTGGTCGTGGTGAGCCTGCTGCTCACCACGGCGTGCGCCAGCTCTCCATCGGGCGGGACCGCGCCGCCGGTGAACGGGATCGGTCCGGTCACGTTCGCCGTCGGCAGCGACGACGCGGGTTTCTTCGCCACGCTGATCCAGCCGTGGAACGAGGCCCACCCGAACCAGCGGGTCACGCTCATCCTGCTACCCGAGGCGGAGAACGGCCAGCTCGCCCAGCTCAGCGCCAACCTGCAGGCGGGCAGCTCCCTGTACGACGTGATCGCCATGGACGTGATCTGGACCGCGGAGTTCGCCGCGGCGGGGTGGATCATCCCGCTGGAGTCGAGCCTGTTCCCGCTCGGCGACTTCCTGCGCCCCGCGGTCGACACCGCGGTGTACAACGGCCGCCTGTGGGCCGTGCCGTACTACAGCAACGCGGAAGTGCTCTATTACCGCAAGGACATCCTGGCCAGGGCGCACACGCTGCCGCCGGTCACCTGGGCGCAGCTCGCGCGGCAGGCGGAGACCGTCGCGCCCAGGTACGGGCTGCAGGGCTACGCCGGGCAACTCGCCCCGTACGAGGGGCTGACCGTCAACTTCGCCGACGCGATCCAGTCGGCGGGCGGATCCATCCTCTCCCCGGCCGGCACCGTGACCGTGGACTCGCCGCAGGCGCGGCAGGGCCTGGACTTCCTCATCGACGGGTTGCGCCGGGGCTGGATCGCGAAGTCCTCGCTGACCGACGAGGAGGAGTCCTCCTGGGGCGAATTCGAGTCGGGGAGGCTGCTCTTCCTCAACAACTGGCCGTTCATCTACAGCCAGGCGAGCCAGCCGGGTCCCGTCAACAAGGTCTACGGCAAGGTGGGCGTCGTCCCGCTGCCCGGCCTGGACGGCCCGGGGTCCAGTTCGCTTGGCGGGGCCAACCTCGCGGTCAGCGCCTTCTCCAAGCACCAGGCGACGGCCATCGCCTTCATCCAGTACCTGACCAGCCTGCCCGCCGAGCGGGAGATGCTCACCGACAGCGGCTTCCCGCCGGTGTGGACGTCGCTGTACTCCGATCCGGCGATGGACAGGCTGTTTCCCTACCTCCCGGTGGTCAAGCGGGCCATCCTCGCCGCCCAGCCGCGGCCGTCCATCGTCGGCTACGACCAGGCGAGCCTGGCGATCTCCAGCGCGGTCTACCAGGCGCTCACCGGCAGGAAGAGCGCGCGGGAGGCCCTCGGCGAACTGCAGCGTCAGCTCAGCCAGATTATCCGCGACGGCTAGCGGGAACGAGCCGGGCCGCCACGACCATCACAAAAAGCAGTCATTTCGCTACATATCGCAACAGCCCAAGACCGAAAGGGGCAGTTCGTCAATGAAGACAGTGCGCATATCGGGTCGCAGACGCCGGTCCGTCCAGGCCGCCGTCGTCTGCGCGGTAGCCGCGTTCGCCGCTGCCGCGTGCAGCAGCGGTACCTCGTCATCCGGTTCCGCCGCCGCCTCCGGCTCCGCGGCCGCCTCCGGCTCGGCAACCGCCGCGGGCGGTTCGGCGAGCGCGAGCGGCAACGCCACCAGCGGCAACATCACCTGGTGGGCCAGCCCGATCACCACGAGTACCCCCGATCCGCGCGTCGTGCTGATCGACGCGTTCGAGAAGGCGTACCCGAACATCCATGTCACGCTCCAGTCCGCGCCGACCGACACCGACACCAACCGCTCCAGCCTGATCACCACGATCTCCGGCGGCGCGTCCTCCCCCGACGTCTACATGGGCGACGTGATCTGGCCCGCGCAGTTCGGCAAGGCCGGGCTGGCGGTGCCGCTGTCGTCGTACCTGCCGAGCAGTTACTGGAGCAGCTTCGCGCCCGGCCTCGTCTCGGGAGCGACCTACAACGGGCAGGTCTACGGCGCGCCGTTCTTCGAGGACCAGGGCTTCCTCTACTACCGGAAGGACCTGCTGGCCAAGGAGGGCCTCTCGGTGCCCACGACGTGGGAGCAACTGGAGGCCGACGCCGTCAAGATCAAGGACGCGGGCCTCACCAAGTACGGCTTCGTCTGGCAGGGCGACTCGTACGAGGGACTGACCTGTGACTTCATGGAGTACCTGGGCTCGGCGGGCGGCTCCGTGCTCAACTCAGGCAACACCGCGGCGACGATCGACTCCGCGGCCGGGGTGCGGGCGGCGACGTTCATGCGCTCGCTGATCACGTCCGGCGCCTCGCCGGCCGCGGTCACCACGTTCCAGGAAGGCCAGGCGATGTCGGCGTTCGCGACCGGCCAGGCCGCGTTCCTGCGGAACTGGGACTACGCCTGGAGCTACTCCCAGACCAAGTCGTCCCCGTCGACCGTTGTCGGCGACGTGGGCGTGTCCCCGCTGCCGTCGTTCCCTGGCCAGCCCTCACCGGGCACGTCGAACATCGGCGGCTGGAACCTGTACGTGAACCCGCACAGCAAGAACATCGCCGCGGACATCACGTTCATCAAGTGGATGACCGGCACGGCCGCGGAGACCATTCTCGGCTCCCAGTTCTCCGAGATCCCGACCCTGACGTCGGTGCGCGGCTCGTCGGCGGTGGAGTCGAAGAACCCGGTGCTGGCCATCGTCAGCAAGACCCGGCTCATCCCGCGCCCCGCCCAGACCCCGCAGTACGCGAAGGTCAGCCAGGCCATCTACACCAACATCAACTCGATGCTGTCCGGGGCGGTCTCGCCCAGCGCCGCGCTCTCGGCCGCGGCAAGTCAGATCAACTCGGCCGTCAGCAGTTCCGGCCTCTGACGGTACTGGCGCGGTGCCCCGGCCGGGCGTCCCCGCCCGGCCGGGGCACCGGCAGTAGGAGCGACGATGAGCACCTCTCCTGTGGCCGCTCCGCTCGACACGGTCGGGCGGACCGCGGCGCCGCAAGCCAAGCATCAGGGTGACGTCTTCCGGCGGCAGCAAGCACGACTCGGCTGGGCCCTGTCGGCCCCGGCGCTGGTCGTGGTCGCCGCGGTGACGATCTTCCCCATCGGTTACGCGGTCGCGATGAGCATCTCGAACGTGACCGCGACC
>DAHWEX010000450.1 GCA_027326205.1 Actinomycetota bacterium | reverse complement strand
GATGGCGGAGCCATCGGACGCGCCTCGGGGGGTGCGGGGGGTCGCCCCCCCGGGAGACAACAGCCCGGCGGCGGTCAGCGTCGCCCGGCCGCGGGGGTGCAGCGGGATGATCACGTCGAGTTCGGCGGCGACCTCGTGCAGCGCCCGGACCAGTTCGGCCGCGACCTCGGGCGAGTCGACGTTGGCGGGGCGGTGCAGGGTGGCCACGACGTACCGGCGGCCGGCCAGGCCGTGCGCGGCGCGGGCCGCCGCGGCGTCGAACTTGCCGAGGTTCGCGATCAGCGTGTCGATCATCGGGTTGCCGACCAGGTGCATCGCCCCGGCCGGCCTGCCCTCGCGGGCCAGGTGGCCGAGCGCCTCGGGGGAGGTGCAGAACAGCAGGTCGCACAGCTGGTCGGTGAGCCGCCGGTTGATCTCCTCGGGCATCGCGTTGTCGAAGCTCCGCAGGCCCGCCTCGACGTGCGCCAGCGGCACGCCGAGCTTCGACCCGGCGAGCGCCGCCCCGATCGTGGAGTTCACGTCCCCGTACAGGACGGCGAGCGAGGGCGGGTTGCCGAGGAACTCGCGCTCCATCCCCACCAGCACGTCCGCGGTCTGCCTGGCCTGCGTCCCCGAGCCGACCCCGAGGTTCACGTCCGGCTGCGGCAAGCCGAGCTGGACGAAGAACACCTCCGACATCCGCTCGTCGTAGTGCTGCCCGGTGTGCACGACGCGCTGCGCGTGCCCGAGCGCGGCGAGCGCGCGGATCACCGGCGCGGCCTTGACGAAGTTCGGCCTGGCCCCGAGTACGTGCGTGATCGTCGCGCCCATTCGGCTACCGCGTCTCCTTGTGGCTTGGTCTCGAGGGACAGTCGATCCCGGGGGGCTGTCTCCATCCCCGGGGAGCGAGCCCGTATCCCGGCGCCCCGCCGGGTCGGCTCCATGTGTATCTCAAGCTACGGCAGTTCGCTGGCGGTTCGGTGCAGCAGGTCCGCGGAGCCGGCATCCGCGGTGCCTATCGTTATGGGGCGGTGCCTGCCCGCTGGTCCCGCGCGCCGGCGCCGGCCGATTGCCTGTCCCCTGGGCGGGGCACGCGTCAAGGTCCGCCGTGTCCCGCCGCCTATTGCCGGTAATATCTGCGCGCGTGACTCTTACGCCGACGCCGCGAGCGGTCGTACTCGCTACATCTGTGATGCTGCGGCACGTGACCGATGACCCGGTGCGCGCGGTGACGCTCGCCTGGCGGGCGCTGCCCGCACCGCTGCGCGGCCTGGTCAGGCTGGCCGGCCCGTACGGCCGGGCCGCCGCGCTGTGGGGCGCGGGCGACCGCCGGGGCGCGCTCACCGCCCTGGAGGCGTCGCCCGCCCGGCTGGCCGCGTTCAGCCTCGCCGTGGACCAGCCCGCGGTCGCGCGGTCCGCCCTCGCGCGGCTGTCGGAGCGCAGCGGGGCGCGTCCCCGGCTGGCCGCCCGGCTCGCCTACCGGGAGGGCCGCCTCACCGACGCGGTCAGGGAACTGGACGGCGCCGGAGGCTGGCGCAACGCCCGCCTGCGCACGACGCTCCTGGCGGAACTGGAGATGCTCAAACCGGGGAGCCTGAGGCTGGGCACCGCGCTGCCCGAAGCCCCGAAGCCGGCTTCCCGCACCATCAAGATCCTGCACATCGTCACCGACGCGCTGCCGTCCACCGGCGCCGGGTACACGATCCGTACCCAGGAGATCGCCGTCGCCCAGCGGTTCACGGGCATGGACCCGCACGTCGCCACGCGGATCGGCTTCCCGGTCACGGCGGGGGCCATCGACGGCAGGAAGACCGTGACGGTGGACGGAGTCCCGTACCACCGGCTGCTCCCGTGGGTCATGCCCGGCCGGATGGACCGCCTCTACCAGGCGCACCTGAAGCACGCGGCGCGGCTGACGCGGGAACTGCGGCCCGCCGTGCTGCACGCCGCCTCCAACTACGCCAACGCGGTCATCGCCCTGGCGCTGCGCGACGCCGCCGGCCTCCCGGTCGTCTACGAGGTGCGCGGCTTCTGGGAGGACACCTGGCTGTCGCGGCACGCCGCGAACGCCGGCCTGAAGCTGTCCGACCGCTATGTACGGACCCGGGCCCTGGAAACGCACTGCATGACCGAGGCCGACCTGGTGGTGACCCTCGGCGAGGCGATGCGCGAGGAGATCGTCGCCCGCGGTGTCCCCGCGCGCAACGTCATCATCGTCCCCAACGGGGTGAGCGAGGAGTTCCTGCGCCCGCTGCCCGATGGCGGCGCGCTGCGGGCCAGCCTCGGCATCGGGCCCGGCGAGCACGTCGTCGGCCTGGTCTCCAGCCTGGTCGCGCACGAGGGCATCGGCACCCTGCTGGAGGCCGTGAAGCTGCTCAGCGAACGGGGCGTCAAGGCCAGGGCGCTGGTCGTCGGCGACGGCCCGGAGCGCGCGGCGCTGCAGCGCCAGGCGGCCGACCTGGGCCTGGACGCCATCTTCACCGGCCGGGTCCCGTCGTCGAAGGTCCGCGACTACCACGCCGTCCTCGACGTGTTCGTCGTCCCGCGCACCCCGGACCGGGTCTGCCAGCTCGTCACGCCGCTCAAGCCGGTCGAGGCGATGGCGAGCGGCCTCCCGGTCGTGGTCAGCGACGTGCGGGCGCTGGCGGAGATCGTCCGTGACCGGGAAACCGGCGTGCTCTCGCCGCCCCTCGACCCGGGCGGGCTCGCCGACCGGCTCCAGGAACTCCTCGGTCACCCGGACCTGCGCGCCAAGCTCGGCGCGAGCGCCCGCGACTGGGTGGCCCGCGACCGCACCTGGGCCCACAACGCGGCCCGCTACCGGGAGGCCTACGGCCGTCTCCTGGGGGCGGACGGCTCCGCTGATCTCGGGTGACGCGCGCCGCGCCGCGGCTGAGCGGGCGGCGGCCGGGCGGGTGCGCGGCTACCATGAAGGGTCATTGCTGCGCGAGGAGGCTTTCGAGTGAACGTGGTGATCATCGGCCTTGGCTATGTCGGCCTGCCGCTCGCCCAGGAGTCCGTCCGCGTCGGCCTGGACGTCACCGGCCTCGATATCAGGCAGGCGACGGCCGAGGGCCTCAACGCCGGCCGCTCCCACGTCGACGACCTGTCCGACGCCGACGTCGCCGCGATGGTGGCGGCGGGCTTCCGCGCCACCGCGGACGCCGCGAGCATCTCCCCGCTGCCGGACGTGACGGTCATCTGCGTGCCCACGCCGCTGAGCGAGTCCGACGGCCCCGACCTCACCGCCGTGAAGGCCGCGACCGAGACGGCGGGGCGGCTGCTCAAGCGGGGTGCGCTGGTCGTCCTGGAGTCGACGACCTACCCGGGCACCACGGACGAGGTCGTCCGCCCCATGCTGGAGAAGGCGAGCGGCCTCAGCGCCGGCATCGACTTCCACCTGGCCTTCTCGCCGGAGCGCATCGACCCGGGCAACGAGCGCTACGGGATGCGCAACACCCCGAAGGTCGTCGGGGGCCTCACCCCCGCCTGCACCGGCGCCGCGGCGGCGTTCTACGGCCAGGTCTGCGACACGGTCGTCCGGGCGAAGTCCGCCCGCGAGGCGGAGATGGCCAAGCTGCTCGAGAACACCTACAGGCACGTCAACATCGCGCTGGTCAACGAGATGGCGATCTTCTCGCACGAGCTGGGCATCGACCTGTGGGACGCGATCCGCTGCGCCGCGACCAAGCCGTTCGGCTTCCAGGCCTTCTACCCCGGTCCCGGCGTCGGCGGCCACTGCATCCCGATCGACCCGAACTACCTGTCCTACAAGGTCCGCGCCGAGCTGAAGCACCCGTTCCGCTTCGTCGAACTGGCCCAGGAGATCAACTCGCGGATGCCCGGGTACGTCGTCGACCGCGCCGCCGAACTGCTCAACACCGACGCCAAGGCCATGAACGGCGCGACCGTGCTGCTCCTCGGCGTCACCTACAAGAACGACATCGCCGACCAGCGCGAGAGCCCGGCCCGCCCGATCGCCCGCAAGCTGCTGCAGCGCGGGGCGGTGCTCAGCTACCACGACCCGTACGTCGAGAGCTGGCAGGTGGACGGCCGGGAGGTCCGCAGGGCCTCGTCCCCGGCCGAGCAGGCCGACCTGACGATCCTGCTCCAGGCGCACAGCGACTACGACCTCGATGACATCGCGGCGCACGCCCACCTGCTCTTCGACACCCGGGGCAAGGTCGCCGGAGATGCTGTTTACCCGCTTTAACCCGTTAGAGGCGGTCCGCCCCGGGTAGCCCGGACGGCATGCGACCAGCGGCGCCAGGACGGCTCATCACGGGGCGGTACCGGCTGGGCTCGGTCATCGGCCACGGCGGGATGGGCGTCGTGTGGCGGGCCCGAGACGAGCTGCTCGGCCGCGAGGTGGCGGTGAAGGAGCTGATCTGGCCCGCGGACCTCACCGAGCAGGACCGGCAGACCGCCTGCCGCCGCACGGTCAGGGAAGCCCAGACGGCGGCCAGGCTCGCGCACCCCAACGTCATCCGCGTTTACGACATCGTGGAAGAGGACGACGGCCACCCGTGGGTCGTCATGGAGCTCCTCCCGTTCCGGTCGCTGCGCGACATCGTGCACGAGGACGGACCGCTCGCCCCCGCCCGGGTCGCCCGAATCGGCCTCGGCATCCTCGCCGGGCTGCGCGCCGCGCACGCGGAGGGCATCATGCACCGGGACGTGACCCCGGCCAACATCCTTGTCGGCCCGGACGACCGGGCGGTGCTCACCGACTTCGGCATCGCTCGCGTCGCCGGCAGCCCGACCCTCACCAACGTAGGCGCCGTGGTCGGGTCACCGTCTTATATCGCACCCGAGCGCGCCCGGGGAGAGCCGTCCGGTGCCCCGGCGGACCTGTGGGGCCTCGGCGCCTCGCTGTACGCGGCGGTCGAGGGGCGGCCGCCGTTCGAGGGAGCGAATGCGCTGGCGACCCTCACCGCCGTCGTCGCCGACGAACCCGAGCCGGCCGGCCACGCGGGCCCGCTGCGGCCGGCGATCGGCGCGCTGCTCAGCAAGGACCCGGCCGCCCGCCCCGACGCGGCCGAGGCCGAGCGCATGCTCAGCCGCGTCGCCCGCGGGCAGGACATCCTCGCGGCGGCCGGCCCGCGCGGGCCGGCCCCGGTGCCGCCCGGTTCCGGGGCGCCGCCTGCCGGGCCGGCCGGGCGGGCGCCCTCCCGGCGCGCGCGGTCTCGCGCAAGCCTGGCCGGGTTCGCCGGGCTGGCCGGGATCGCGGCGGCCGGCGTCGCGGTCGCCTTCGTCATGACCGGCTCGGCGTCGTCAGGGCAGCACGCCGCGGCGCCGCCCGCGGCTAGCAGGGCATCCGCCGCCGCGGACCCCGGCGCCACCCGGGCTCACGCGAGTCCGGCGCGGCCCGCGTCCCCTGGCGGCAGGCCGTCCCCGGCCGGCGCGTCGCCTCCGGGCGGCGCGGCGACCCCGGCGGGGGCATCGCCGCCGCCAGCCGCGGGCAGCCAGCCCGGGGGAAGCGCCGGACCCGGCGCGCTGCCCGCCGGCTTCGTCCGGTTCACCAACTCCACTGGCTTCTCGATCGGCGTGCCCGACGGCTGGCAGATCTCGCACGTGGGCCACTACGTCTACGTAACAGACCCGTCGGACAGCGGGATCTTCCTGCTCATCGACCAGTCCGACCAGCCGAAGCGCAACGCGCTCGCCGACTGGCGGCAGCAGGCGGCCAACCGCGCGGGCGGTTACCCGGACTACCACCTGATCCGCTTGGATTCGGTGCGCTACCCCCAGGCCGAGCAGGCCGCGGACTGGGAGTTCAGCTACGACCGGGACGGCGTGCTGGTCCGCATCCTGAACAGGAACGTCCTGGCGAACGCCCGCCACGCGTACGCCCTGTACTGGTCGGTGCCCGAAGCGGAGTGGAACGCTTACTACCATTACTTCCAGGCTTTCGCGGCCACGTTCCGCCCCGCGCCGTAACCTCGAAGGCGTCCCCGGGCCGCCGGCGCCCGTGGCAAGATTTCCCCGGAGCCGGTCTACCCCCGCCAGGAGGTCGTGGATGCACGTCGTCGTCTGCACGGTCGTGCACCATCCCGCGGACGCCCGGATCTTCTACCGCGAGATCCAGGCCCTGCTGGGCGCCGGCCACGACGTCACGTACATCGCCCCGCACGGCGAGTCCGAGGCAGCGCGGCGCGATCCCGTCCCCGGGCCCGCCGTCCCCGCCCCGGGAACCGCGGGCGGCAGCGGTAACGGTTCGGGCGGCACGGCCGGAGCGCGGCCGCGGGGAAGCCTGACGCCGGTCACCATCCCGCGCGCCGCGGGGCGGCGCCGGCTGGGCGCGCTGCGCGCCGCCCGGGCCGCGCTGGCCGAGCGGGCGGCGGGCGCCGACCTGCTGCTCGTGCACGACCCGGAACTGCTGCTGGTGCTCCCGCCCCGGGGCAAGCGCCCGCCGACGGTCTGGGACGTCCACGAGGACACGGCGGCGGCCCTGACGACGAAGGCCTGGCTCCCCGCCTGGCTGCGCCCGGCAGCGGCCGGCGGGGTGGTCGGCGCCGAGCGCCTGGCCGAGCGGAAACTGCACCTCATCCTGGCCGAGCACGGCTACAACGACCGCTTTGCCGGGACGCACCCGGTCGTCCCGAACACCACGAACGTCCCGGCCGCGGCGGCGCCGCCATCCGGGCCGAAGCGGGTTGTCTACGTCGGCTGGCTCTCCCCGGACCGCGGCAGCGCGGAGATGACCGAACTGGGCCGCCTGCTGCGGCCCCGGGGCATCGCGGTTCACCTGATCGGCCAGGCGGACGCGGCGGCGCGGGGCCACATCGAGGCCGCGGGCGACGCGGTGACCTGGCACGGCTTCGTCCCCAACGCCGAGGCCATGCGCCTGGTGGACGGGGCGCTCGCGGGCCTGTCGCTGCTGCAGGACGAGGCCAACTTCCGCCACTCGATGCCCACGAAGGTCGCCGAGTACATGGCCAGGGGCGTCCCGGTGATCGCGACGCCGCTGCCGCTCGCGGTGCGACTGGTGGAGGCGGCCGAGGGCGGCTTCGTGGTCCCGTTCAACGACCCGGGCAGCGCGGCGGAGGCGGTACTCAAGCTGGACGCCGACCCGGACCTGCGCGCGAAGACGGGCCTGCGCGCCCACGACTACGCCCTGGCCAACCTGGCCTGGCCCCCGCACGCGGCGGCCTTCGTCGCCCGCCTGGAGGCCTGGGCGGCCACGGCCGGCT
>DAHWEX010000442.1 GCA_027326205.1 Actinomycetota bacterium | reverse complement strand
GAGCGCGTCGATGAGTTCGTCCCGGGGCGCCGCGGCCCGCCGCGCGGTGACGGCAGGCAGCGGTCGTCCGGCGCCGCCGGTGGGCATGGTCACCGGTGCCATCACACGCTCCCGGCGTTGAGCAGCACCGGCAGGTCGGTGAGCTCGCGCAGCGCGAGCACGGTCAGGTCGCCCGACCGGTTGAGCCCGGGCGGCGCGTCCGGCTCGCACCGCAGCGCGATCACCCGTACGTCCGGGCCGAAGTAGGTGGCCGCGCCCTGCAGCGCGCGGAACGGGATCACGCTGCCGGTCAGCAGCATCAGCACGGTCGTGTCCCGGGCGAGCCGGTAGGCGCGCCCGGCGAGCGTGGACAGCTCCTGGCCGTGTTCGGCGAGCGTGCCGCGGGCCAGCGTGTCGAGGATCCGGTGCGGTGTCGTGGCCGTGACCGCATGGCTCGCGGCGATCACGCAGACGTCCTGCTGGTCTTTGACCGCCCGCACGCAGATCGATCCGGCCACGCTCATCGCGAGCTCGAATTCCTCCGCGGTCCGGTAGCTCGCGGCGGCGCCGTCCACCACGACGGTCAGCTGCGACCTGCGGGTGTCCTGGAACTGGCGGACCAGCAGCTTGCCTGCCTTGGCGGACGACCGCCAGTGCACGTGCCGCCAGTTGTCGCCCTCGACGTAGTCGCGCAGCGTGTGGAACGCGAGGTCGCTCGTGGACAGGTCGCGGGTCGCCTGGCCCTCGAGGTCACGCTGCAGGCCAGGGCTGAGGGACTCGAGGGTGATGATCTTCGGGTGCACGAACAACTCGACGGTGACCTGCTCGGCCGCGTCCCGCCGCAGCAGGCCCAGCGGGTCGGTGCGCACGGCGGTCGGCGGCCCGATCGGGATCACCGCGCGCTGGTCGGTCGGCACCACGAACAGCTCGTCGTGGCTCTTGCCCGGGGCAAGTGGCGGGACGGGGAACAGCGCACGGCCGCGGCCGACCGGCACCTCGACCCCGAGTGCGCGCAGCCGCGCCTTGGACTTGTTGGTCGCGACGAGCCGCCCCGTGGCCGGCGTGCCGACGCTGACCCGCGCTGGGTCAAGCTCGATCGAGATGTCAAGCGACGGCCGGCCGATGACAAAGGCGACCGCGATCAGCAGCGCTATCGCACAGCAGGCGGCGACGAGGAACAGTTCCTGCCAGCCGAGCCGCGTCCCGGCGGCCCACGCGGCCACGGCCACGAACAGCGTGCCGCGTCCGGCCGGCGTCAGCATCCGCCAGGCGGGCCGCATAGCCCTGACCGCCGGCGCGAGCCGCTCGGTCACCGCAGTCCGCCCGCCGCTTGCTGTCATCCGCCGGGCAAAACCGGAAAGGCCCGCGCCGAACGGCTTGCCGTTTGGAGTCATCCGCTACAGCCCCCGGCTGGTCGGCGGGCGGACCTGGCTGAGCAGCTGTGCCACCACGTCTTCGACCGTGACGCCGGAGAACTCGGCCTCGGCGTCGAGCAGCAGGCGGTGGCTCAGCACCGGGACCGCGAGCTCCTTGATGTCGTCGGGCACCACGAAGCTGCGGCCGTCCGCGAGCGCCCAGGACTTGGCCGCCCGGACGTAGGCGAGGCAGCCGCGGACGGACAGGCCGAGCCGGACGTGCCGCTGGCCACGGGATTCCTCCGCGAGCTTGGCGACGTAGCCGAGGATCGCCGGGTCCACGTGCACCTGGTCGGCCAACTGGGCCATCTGGGTGATCGCCTGCGTGGTGATGACGTTCTGCACGTTCCCCGCCCGGTCCCGGTTCGCCGCGGACGCCAGCAGCGCGACCGTGGACGCGTGGTCCGGGTAGCCGAGGCTGGTCTTCATCAGGAAGCGGTCGAGCTGCGCCTCGGGCAGCCGGTAGGTGCCGGCCTGCTCGATCGGGTTCTGGGTGGCGATGACCATGAACGGGCGGCCGACCGGGTGCGGCGTGCCGTCCACGGTGACCCGGCCCTCCTCCATGACCTCAAGCAGCGCGGACTGGGTCTTCGGCGAGGCCCGGTTGATCTCGTCGGCGAGCACGATCGTGGCGAAGATCGGCCCACTGTGGAAGTTGAACTGCCCGTTGCGCTGGTCGTAGATCGTCACGCCGGTCACGTCGCTCGGCAGCAGGTCCGGAGTGAACTGGATCCGGCTGTGCGTGCCTTGCACCGAGTTGGCGATCGCCTTCGCCAGCGACGTCTTGCCGGTGCCGGGGAAGTCCTCAAGCAGCAGGTGCCCCTCGGACACCAGGCAGGTCAGCGCCAGCCGGATGACGTGCTGCTTGCCGAGCACGGCCTGCTCGACATTGTTCAGCAGCGCACCGAAGGCCTGCGTGAACCAGTTCGCCTGCTCCGCCGTCAGCGTCGAGGCGCCCGTGGTTGCTGTGGTCATGTCTCTCCTTGCTTACTTCGTGCTAGCCGGAGGCACTGCCAGATCCAGTTACGCCGCCGGCGGTGACGCTCACGGTGATGGAATGGCCGGCGTTGGTCCAGTAGCCCCAGACACACTGACTCTGGAACGAGACGGCACCACTGCCGTTGGTCGTCACCGCTCCCCCGCTCCAGCTCCTGGAGGCGGACCAGAAGTACCCTGTTGCACTGTCGGTGCACGTGTAGGAGACCGCCGCGTTCGCAGGGAAGTTGCTGATAGCGACGTCCACCGACGAGCAGGTCCCGCCGCTGCAGCCGTTTACGCTCTCGGCCGGCCCCCGGCTCACGCCCACGACCGGGTTCGGCGGCGGCTGAGGGACCGTGGTCGCCGAGGCGCTGGCCGTGCCGCTCGACTGGCCCGCCGTGTCGGTGAGGTGGCCGGTGATCGTCACCTGCTGGCTGTAGCCGTAGCTGCCTGAGGACGAGCCGTTGATGCCGCCGGTCGCGGGCACGGTGTAGTTGCTGCACCCGCCCTGGATGCAGACCTGCAGCGTCTCGGTCAGCCCGTCGCTCGGCGCGCTCCAGTTGTAGTTGACCGTCGTGCCGTTGGCGACCGCGCTGACCGTCGGGGTGCCGATCGGCCCGTACGGCGTGACCTGGGGCGACGGGCCGGAGAACGAGCTGCACAGGTTGGCGTCGTTGCACTCGGCGACGTAGACGGTCACCGGGGAGCCGTCGGCGATGGCGCTGCTCGTCGCGTTGCTGAGCGTCTCGGTGTACGTGCTGCCCGCGTTGAACGGCCCGGTGATCGTGCCGCTCTCCGACGCGCTGTTGATCCCGTACTCGATCGAGCTGACCTGCTTCGCGTTCGCGGCGCCGGGGGTGAAGCTGAACTGGATCGTGTTGCTCTGCCCGGTCGCCCTCGCGGAGACGCCGGACGGCGGGTTCGGCGGGGCGACGGCCTGGACGGCCGGGGCCGACACCGGGGACTGCGGCGAGGTGCCCGCGGCGTTGGTCGCGGTGACGGTGTACGCGTACCAGGAGCCGTCGTTGTTCACGGTGAACGAGGTGCTGGTGACGCCGGCGGCCACGGTCTGGGTGGCGGCCGCGGTCCCGAACGGGCCGCCGCTTGAGCTCCCCTGGTACTCCGACACCGTGTAGCCGGTGACCGGCGAGCCGTTGGCCGCGGTGCCGGTCGCCGCCGCCCAGGAGACGGTGACGCCCAGGGTGGCCGACGGGTCGGGCACGGCGGCACCGGTGGCGGCCGGCGCCGCCATGGTGAGCGGCTTGCCGAACGGCACCGTGGTGACGCCGAGCGAGAAGGGGCTGTTGCCCGCGGCGTTGGTGGCCATCACGGTGAACGTGTACGAGGTCCCGTTGACGAGCCCGGTGAACGTGTGCGACGCGGCGGTGCCGACGGTCGTGATCTGCTGCCCGGCGCCCGGCGGCGGGCTTACCTCGACCGAGTACCCGGTGACCGGCGTGCCGTCCACCGTCGCCGGCTGCCAGGTCAGCGCGACCTGCCCGTCGCCCGGCGTGGCGCCGAGCCCGGTCACCTGGTTGGGCACCGCGTTGGGCTCGGCGGTAGTCGCGGGGCTCTGCGGCCCGGTGCCCGCGCTGTTGGTCGCGGTGACGTAGACGGTGTACGTGATGCCGTTGGTCAGCCCGGTGATCGTGCACGGGGAGGCCGCGCACTGGTGCGCCGCGCCGTTGGTGTAGACGTCGTAGTACTCGACCGGCGCGCCGTTGGCGGCGGCGGCGGCGAACGACACGACGAGCGTGTGGCTCGACGCGGTGGCGGACGGCGTACCCGGGGCGCCGGGGTGTCCGATGACCGTGACCGTGATCGCGACGTTGATCGCCCGGTCTGTCCGGCCCGGCAGGTCGCTCACGCTCGCGGTCAGGGTGAGGGTGCCGTTGGTGTCCGCGCCCGGCGTGACGATGACCTTCGAGCCGCTGTGGGTCACCGTCGCGGTCGCGGTCGATCCCGGCTGGGTGGCGACGCTGAGCACGGAGATGGCCGGCTGCGGCAGCGGGCTCGTAACGTACTGGCTGAGGTCGATGGTGACGCTCTGCCCGGCCTTCGCGGAAACGCTGGCCGGGCGGCCGGCCGGCAGCGGTGCCTTGACGACCTGGACGCTGAGCGTGTCGGCGGCGCCCGCGGGGGCGGCGCCCGCCCCGGCCGGGGTGATCTTCAGCGTGCCGGCCGCGCCCGCCAGCGCGGTGCTCGCGGCGGACAGTTGCAGGGTGGTGCCGCCGAGGAGGCTCGCGCTGACACCTCCGGCCGCCTTGGTCCAGCTCATCGCGTAGTGCGGGGCCGCCTGACCGTTTACCGAGACGTGGCAGAGCTGGCTGATGTCGTAGGTCAGGGCCGCGCCGACCTCGACGACCTGCAGCGGGGCGGCCGGGCAGTGCATGACCGGCACGTCGGTACCCACCTGGGCGGGGATCGTGACGCTGGCGACGGTGCCGTTCTTGTCCTGCATCGTCGCGCCGTCGTAGACCTGGACCGTGACCGCGCCCGCCCCGGTGTAGCCGCCGAGCCCGTGCACGGTGAACGCGGTTTCCTGGTTCGCGCTGACGGCGAGGTCGCCGACCGGAGAGGCGGTGAGGTTGGTGGTCGTGGTGATCTTGAGCTGGCGGCCGGAGGAGTCGGTGAGCACCGAGCTCAGCGGCACGCTCGCCGTCCCGTTCACCGGCACCGCGATCTTGGCGCCCGGCTTGAGCGCGATGGTGGCGCCGTTCCCGCAGGGGACCGTGCCCTGGACGTAGATCGCCGCGGTCGCGGTCAGCCCGTCGGGCGCGGTGACCTGGTAGGGCACCTCGTAGGGGTAGCAAGCGAGCCTGGCCGTCACGCTGGCGCCGTCCACGCTGGCGCCGTCGCCGGCCCAGCTGACCTTGAGGTCGTTCGGCGACCCGACCGGGTCGTCGTCGTTCTTCAGCACGTCCACCGTGACGGTCTTCGCACCCGCGGCCGGCAGCGGGGCGATAACGTCGGTGGCGATCGGCGGGAGCTTCGCGTGCGGCACGGCGTGCACGATGACCTGGGCCAGCGACGGCGTGGTCCCGTCCGTGGCACCGTAGGTGAACTGCACCGGCGCGGCCGAAAGCGAGGCGGGCACGGAAAGGTACACGTAGGGCCCGTCGAGCCGGACGCCGGGCGGCACGGTCGTGTTGGTCTTGGCCAGGGGCTCGACGGTTACCGTGTCGCCCGGGGTGATGTAGTCGTTGGCCAGCACGTTCCAGTGCAGCGAAGCCCCCGGCGGCGCGCTGATCACGTCGTCGACGGCGACCGGCGGCTGCGGCGGCCCGGGCGGCAGTACCGCGACCCGCACCTGCGCGGTCCCGGTCAGTCCGTAGGGGTCGGTGACCTGGTAGGTGAACGTGTCGGTCCCCGACGTGCCCGGGTAGGACTGGTAGGAGATCGTGTCCGGGCCGGTGGCGACGATCCGGCCGAGGGCCGGCGGCGCCGTCACCCCGGTCACCGTGACCGAGTCTCCGTCGGGGTCAACTCCGGAGACCGGGATCTGGATGATCGCGGTGTCGCCAGCCGACACCCGCGTGTCGACCTCCTCGGGGGTCGGCGCCTGGTCCGGGTTGGCCTTGGACGGAGTCGGCATGATCGTGACGTCTAGCTCGCCCGCCCCGGTCGTTCCGTCGGCATCGGTCGCGACGTAGCTGACCGCCGTCTCCTCCTCGGTCTTGACCGAGGAGGGTGCGTCGATGCGGATGTCGTTCCCCTGAACGCCGGCCAGCAGGCCGTCAACCGGCGGCGCGGCCGTCGGCGGCGTCCCGGCGAGCGACAGCGCCAGCCCGGTCGAGCTGGCATCCCCGGCCAGGACGGGGACGGCGGCGCTGTCCCCGGCGCGGATGGTGACCGACGTGCTCGTCGTGGTGATCTGGTCGGCGTTCGGGTCGGCGGGCACGGCGGAGACCGACACGGTGCCGACCGCGCTGCCCTTGCCGTCGCTGACCGTGTAGGTGACGGTCGCGGTCATGCCAGGGACCGGGTCGTCCGCGCTGATCAGCAGCCACTCAGAGTCGATGACGGTGACGTGGACCCCGTTGGTGCCCGACGTGGCGTCCGTGACGCCCATCAGCCAGCCCTGCGGGTCGGTGTCGTCGGCGAGCACGTCGACGAGGGCGGGCTGCTGGCCGTGCAGGACCGCGACGTCCGGGGTGGTGACCGGGGGCTGGGGCTTGTCTGAGGTCGCGATGACGTGCACTCGGATGGTGCCCTTGGCGGTGGGGGCGGCGCCGAAGGCGTCGGTGTAGCTGAGGAAGTAGTCGCCGGCGTGCTGCGCGGTGAGCGTCACCGTGCCGTCCGCGACATCGGTGGTTACGGTGGCGCCGGGGACCGAGGCGACCGGCGCGGCCAGCCTGAGCTTCGCCTGTGGGTTCGTCCAGTCGACGCCGGGAAGGTCGTTGGCGAGCGGCTGCAGGGTCACCGGCGTCCCGGCCATGGCCTGGGCGGCGTCCGGTTCGGCCACCGGCGCGACGAACGCGCGGGCTGACGCGCTGACGACGGAGACCTTGAGCGTGGCCGTGGTCGGCTTGGCCACCCGGCCGTCGCTGACCCCGTAGCTGAGCGTCACGCTCTCGCCCGTCGTGGTGTGCGGCGCGGTGAACGAGAGCGCGCCGCCGCTTGTCACGGCGGCCGTGCCGGCGGTCGCGTTGACCGAGCCGCTGTCGATGTAGAGCGAGTCGCCGTCACCGTCCCGCCAGTCGCCGATCACCGGGACGATCAGCGTCCCGCCCGCGGCGACCGACAGCGACGGCGGCGCGTAGTTCTGCTTCAGCGCCGGCGCGCTGTTCTCGCTGGCCGACCGGGGCACCAGCGTCACCTCGTTGGTGGCGCTGTGGCCGTGCCCGTCGTCGACCGTGTACTGGAAGTGCGCATCGCCGGCCAGCGAGGTGACCGTGGCCAGCACAGTCTGCGAGTCGGGCGCGATCGAAACGCTGACGCCCGCCTGATCGGGCTTGCCTACCCCGGTGACCGCGTAGGTCAGCGCGGGGTCGCCCTTGACGCTGTCGAGAACGTGTACCTCCGTGGTCACCCCCGGCCGGACGCCTTGCGTGACCGGGTTGGCACGGAACTGGTCCTGCTCCTGCTTGCTCTGGGTCTGGCTGAGGATGGGGCTCTGGACTCCGGTCGTGCCCTGCTGCCACTGCGGGGTGACGTTCGTGATCTTCGAGTCGACGAGGAAGACCCCGCCGTTGG
>DAHWEX010000417.1 GCA_027326205.1 Actinomycetota bacterium | reverse complement strand
GATGGCGGCGGCGCGCCGCCGCGCGAGGTCCACGGCCGTTCCCTCCGCGGCCTCCAGCAACTGGGTGACCGCGGCTTGCTCGCCGCGCGCGGCGACCCAGCCGCGGACCTCACCGTCGAGCGTCAGGTCAGCGACATTCAGTTCGTCGAGCAGGGTCGCGGCATCGACGCCGGCCAGCTCGCCCACGAGACGCGCCGTGTGCCCGTCGCGCAGCAGGAGGTTCCTGACGCCGTGCGTGCCCAGCGGGGTGAGCCGCAGCCGGAAGTTAGGAAGTTCCAGCGGGAAGTCGCTCACGACCAGGCTGACGGCGGCGTACTCCCCGCGCCATCGGATGTCGCCCTGGTCCACGTCGGCCGCGCCGAAGTCCGAGAGGATCTTCAGCAACTGGGCTGCGGTCTCGACGACGAAGCCGACTTGCAGTTGGCTGGCCTTGCCGCCGTCCAGCTCAAAGGCCTCCAGCAGACCTGCGACGTCAAGCCATCGACCGTTCTGATGCCGGTAAAGGACCTGCAGCACGGGGAAGACCGCACTGTCGAAGAACGCGCCCATCATGCCCAGCATGCCGGGCATGATGCCCGCGCCCTGTTCGTCCAGTGCGTCGATCTCGGCCGCGAACGCCTTCTCCCAGACGGGCAGGAACTCCTCGACGGCGTCGCCGCGTGGCAGTTCGGCGCCGGGGACGGCACGGCCGGACCTGATCGCGATGAAGCCGTTGCGCAGCGCGAACTGCCAGGGGACGTCGAGCGCGGGAACGTCTCCCGCGCTGCGCAGGTGCCCCAGGACGTCAGCGCGGACGTCCGGGTCGGCGAGCTCGGCGTCGCGGCGCCACAGCCCGAAATCTTCGACGGCCTCCCGGGCGAGAGCGGGCTTGAGCACGCCCTTGGCCGTGACCGGGCGGCCCGGCGCGCACCATGCGGCGAGGGTGAGAGCGTCGGCGACGAGCGGCGCCCGGCGCGCCTGCGCCGCGAGCTCGGCCGCCGGCGGAAGGGCGACCGCCGGGAACACCTGCGTGTCGACGGGGACCTCCTCGGTGAGGAAGCCGCCGTCGAACGACCGGACCGGATCGCCCGGCTGGCAGTGCCCGCAGGTGCACATGGCGACATCGCCGCTGGTGAGGCGCTGGACCTGGCGCCGGGTTCGCTTCCCGGTGCTGCCTGCCGCCGTCCGCGGGGTCAGGCCCGACAGTTCGCGGGACAGTTCCGCGGGATCGAAGGCGCGCGGGTCGTATCCGGTCGTGCGCAGGTGAGAGACGAGATCCTCGAAATGCTCCGGAGGGGTCTCCTGCGGGTGCTCGACCAGGTAGACGATCTCTTCCAGTCCCCAGACGCCGCCGATGTCCTCGGCCGGAGGTGCCGCGCGCCGCCCGCCGGTGCACCTGGGGTAGGTGGCATCGGGGTCAACCGGAATGATCTTCTCGACGTCGACCTTGTGCCGCCACGAGTCGCCGAAGTCGTACTCGTACCACAGCGCGGCGCCCTCGGCCGGCGCGACCGAGTTGAGCGCGGCGTCTTCCTCGTCGGCGACCGGCGGCCCGAAGAACCCGCTGTCCCGGCTCGGGTCACCCCACTCGCGCCCGCGGCCCCCCTCAAAGCGGTGCAGGTGAGAATCGTCCCAGCCGAACGCCTGCTGGATGACGTCGTGCAAGAAGCCCAGGCTCGCCTCGGACGGAAGCTGGATCCGCCGCCACAAAGGCGGCGCGGCCCCTTGCAGGCTGATCTGGAGCTGGTGAACGGTCCGGTTCGGCGCGGTCGGCATAATGCCAAAATAGCGCGACAGAATTGACGTCGCCGGAAGACTTCGCATCTGGAGCCGGCGGATCCGCCGGGACCTGCCACGACCTCCCCCAAGGCCGCGGTCATCACCGCCTGGAACCGGGACGCACAGAGACCCGTTGAGCGTCCTGTCAGGATGTCGCGGCACCTTACCGCTTGCGGCCGATGCCACCCCAAACCGCCGACTTGGCCGCCTCATTGGCACCTGGCTCCGGGCGCCATTCCTCGACCGGCACCAGGCCGGGTTCCAGCAGGTCCGTGCCGGCGAAGAACCGCGCCACCTGCTCGCGGCCGCGCCAGGTGAACTGCTGCTGTATCCGGCCCTTCCACAAATCGTCCATGCCGCGCATCCTTTCCTCACCGAGGAGGTCTGCGGCTCCGTGGGAGATGGCGAGGTAGCTGCCGGACGGCACGGCGGCGAGCAGCGTGGCCACGATCTCGTACGGACTGTCGGCGTCGGGCAGCGCGTGCAGGAGGGCGAACATCGTGATCGCCACCGGCTGGGTGAGGTCCAGCAGCCGGGCGGCTCCATCGAGGATCGTGCCGGTGTCGCGCAGGTCGGCGTTGATGTACTCGGTGGCGCCTTCCCCGGCGCTGTTGAGCAGAGTGCGCGCGTGCGCCAGGACCACCGGGTCATAGTCCACGTAGACGACCCGGGTCCGCGGTGCGATGGCCTGGGCGACCTCGTGCAGGTTGCCCGCCGTCGGGATGCCGGCGCCGATGTCGAGGAACTGGCGGATCCCCGCCTCGGCGGTGAGATAGCGGACCGCCCGGCCGAGGAACGCCCGGTTCGCCTTGGCGGTGTCGAACCCCTCCGGCCATATCTTGAGCAGGTTGTCGACCGCCTCCCGGTCAGACGCGTAGTTGTCCTTGCCCCCGAGCGCGTAGTCGTACATCCGGGCCTGGTGCGCCTTCGTGGTGTCGAACGGCAACGACCTGGTCTTATTTCCGCCGTGGGCCGTCTCGTCGGTGCTCATCTAACCGCCTTTCTGCTCATGCCTTCTGGTAATGCGGCAGCATGCGAAACACGGCCAGTTTCGTCCGCAGTCCTTTATACCTCGCCGCCCCGGTATCCGGACGCGCGCAAGTGCTGCGATGATATACCGCATAGGCTTTGGGGGAAGTCGTGGCAGGTCCTGTTTAGCACTGGATGCGTTAAGCGAGAAAGGCATGCAGATGACCAGCAACATGGCGGCAGAACCGGGCGACGGCACCCCCGGGAAGATGGGCCCGCTGCCGTTCGACACCACCAAGGCGCACCAGGCCCGGATGTACGACTACCTGCTCGGCGGCAAGGACAACTACGCCGTCGACCGGGAGGCAGCGGACGCCGTGCTCAAGGTGTGGCCGGACATGCCCTTCACACCGCGGGCGAACCGGGCGTTCCTCGGCCGGGCGGTTCGTTACCTGGCCGGCGAGGCGGGGATCCGCCAGTTCCTCGACGTCGGCGCCGGCATCCCGACCGCGGGCAACGTCCACGAGGTCGCGCAGGCCATCGCACCGCAGAGCCGCGTCGTGTACGCGGACTATGACCCGATCGTGCTGGCCCACGCCCGCACCCTGCTCAACAGCCACGAGTCGGGTGCCACCAAGTACCTTCAGGCGGACCTGCGCGACACCGGCACCATTCTCACCGAAGCCGCCGAGGTGCTGGACTTCACGAAACCGGTGGCGGTCACGCTGGTCGCGATCCTGCACGTGATCCCCGACGCCGACGACCCGCACGCCATCGTGGCCACGCTGCTGGATGCCGTCCCGTCCGGAAGTTACCTGGCCGTCTCGCACATGGGGTCGGACCTCATCCCCGCGCAGACGCAGCAGGAGATGAGCAGCATCGGGGCTCGGGTGAGCCAGCAGCAGTACTGGAACCGCAGCCGCGAGCAGGTGGCGCGGTTCTTCGCCGGCACGGAACTGGTGGCGCCCGGCCTGGTGCGGGTCGAGGACTGGCGGCCGGAACCTGACAGCACGAGCGGCTCGCACGCGTCGGCCCTGTGGGGCGCGGTGGGACGGAAGCGCTGACGCGCAACGAGGCTGCGGGTCGCGCCAGTCGGTAGCCGGAACGCTCAGTTCCCGGCCGCCCGGCCCGGCGGCCGGCCCACCGCCATACCCCCGGCCATAAACTCGGGACCGAAAACCCGCCAGCCGACCGTCGCCGGCCGCCATCAATCCCCCATGAAAAATCAGGGTAAGGCGCCCCCAGCATCACGCGGCCCGCTACTATGCCGCTTATGTGAACACCGGGGCACCCTATGCCTGGTTATTCCGCAGGGTCATCACATGGGAGACGATTTAAGGATGCCAATACTGGACTCTTCGGCCTTCGCCGCTAATAGCGATCTTCCCGAATTCCTTCGCTGCGATATATGCATTATCGGCACCGGGCCGGCGGGCATGACGATCGCCCGCGAACTCTCCGGCGGGTCACTCCGAGTCACCGTCCTAGAGAGCGGAGGCATGCAGCGGCAAGAAGCGACCGATGCCCTCAGTGAGATTGAGAACATCGGGTGGCCGCGCGTGGTTGACCAGTGGCTGGTCCGCAACAGGATACTTGGCGGCAGTTCTAGTACCTGGACTGGCCGCTGCGCACCATTCGATGAAATCGACCTAGAGCGCCGCGATTGGGTGCCATATTCCGGATGGCCGTTCGAGCTGAGCGATCTTATTCCTTATCTTGACCGCAGCGCAAACTATCTGGGGCTCGCCTTCGGCAGCGGGTTCAACGACGATCGGATCTGGGCTCTCTCCGGTCATCGCAAGCCGAAGGTCCGCCCCGATCCAGCTAAACTGCTGCCAATGTTTTGGCAGTACAGTCGCGATCCTATCCATGGCGACTCCGTCCGGTTCGCACGCCAGGTCGACACCGAACTTGGACCTAATATCACGATCGTCACCAATGCGACTGCGCTTCTCGTAAACGCTACCCGATCAGGAACCGCCGTCGAGTCCGTTGAGTTCGCCGCCGTGGACGGCCGCCGCTGGGTGCTGCCAGCCAGAACGGTGGTTCTTTGCGGCGGCGGTATAGAAAACGCGCGGTTGCTACTGTGCTCCGACAACGTGATTAAGGACGGTCTCGGGAACGGCAAGGACATCGTCGGCCGCTTCTTGATGGATCATCCCCGCGGCACTGTCGCCACGTTTCCAACCGCCGAGGCCAAGGCGGTAATAAGTCAATTTCATATCTTCAGGTCACGCACCGTAGGCGCCAATATATTTCATCATGGCATGCGCCTGAGCCCGGAAATCCAGCACTCTGAGCAGCTTTTGAATTCCGCGATTTGGGTGCGCGAACACAGGGTTTGGACGCGCCAGCGTAAAAGTCCAGAAGATTTCCTGAACGAGCTAACGCAATTCCTGCGAGGAGACGGAAACTTTCGTCAGGATCTCCGCGCGACACTAGCGGATGCCGGGCTTCGCGTCCATGACCTGAAGGAGAACATCATCTCGCGCAGGGGGCTCGCCGGAAAGCTTCGCGGGCTCACCTTGGACGCGATGTGTGAACAGCTCCCGAATCCTGACAGCCGATTGACCCTCACGGACCGACGCGACCACCTTGGCATGAGGATACCCCGTATCGACTGGCGCGTATCCGCGGACGAAGCCCGGTCACTGCAGAGAATAACGGAATTTACGGTCGAGTATCTGTCCACGCTGGGCATCGAATGTCCGGTTGCGGAGTGGGTGCGCGATGGCGCCATGTTTCCCGATACGATCCGGGACGCCGCCCACCCGACCGGGACAACCCGCATGGCCGATGATCCGACCCGCGGGGTTGTCGATATCCACTGCCAAGTTCACGGCATAGAAGGGCTGTTCATCGGGGGCAGTTCGGTCTTCCCGACAAGCGGCCATGCCAACCCCACGCAGATGATCGTCGCCCTGGCACTGCGACTCGCGGACACGTTGAAAGAGCGAGTCGCGGCAGTCGCTAGCCCTGATCTTTCACGCCTGTGATCTGCTGGGTTCGCGGAGTTCGGGTGAGCGTGCTCGCGCCGGGTGTGCGGGGTTCCGCGGGCCCCGGCCCTGGGTGGCAATCATCCTTATTTGGCACGTTCTGCCGCAACTCGTGAAAGCATGATCCGGGGGCGGGACAGGCTCGTCGCAACTTGGAACGGAAGGCCGGTGGGCGTTTCGTGGTACAGACCCGGGGGACGGGCGGCGGTGACCGGATGAATTACCGTCCGCAGTCGCGCCGGCAGCGACCGTCAGGCAGGCCCCGTCGGGGGTGGCTAGCCGGAACGATCGCTATCGTAGTGGCCTGTTTGCTGGTCGTGATAGCTCTCGCGGTGCACAAATTGGGCTCGCGGGGCTCGGCCGTGCCCATCGGAGTACAGCCGTCCTCGGCCACCACGGCGGACGCCGGCCCCGTGCCGCCGGTGCCGGCGGGCTATACGCAGGTGTTCCTCGACAACTTCGGCGGCGCGAAGGGGTCCCCGCCGTCCGCGCTGAACTGGCTCTACGACATCGGTAACGGCTGGGGCAACAAGCAGGTCGAGAACGACACCAATTCGACGAGCAACATCTACCTGGATGGCCAGGGCGACCTCGTCATTCAGGCCAACAAATCCAACGGGCAGTGGACGTCCGGTCGGATCGAGACCACACGCGACGACTTCACCGCCCCGCCGGGCGGCATGCTGGAGATGACCGCCTCGATCGAACAGCCGAACGTACCCGACGCCACGGGGTACTGGCCAGCGTTCTGGGCGCTTGGTTCTCCGATGCGGACCGGCGGCAAATGGCCTAAATCCGGCGAGATCGACATGTTCGAGGACGTCAACGGCATGAACGAGGCCTCGCAGACATTGCATGATGGCGGTCCCTCCTTCGCGCATGGACCGATGCCTTGCCCTGCCGTATCCTGCGACGGCGGCTTCAACACCTACACGGTGATCATCGACCGGAGCAACCCAAGCGACGAATCCCTTGAATTCCTCATGGACGGCGACGTCAAGAAGACCATTACCGAAGCCCAGGTTGGCACCACGGTCTGGCGGGCGGCGATCGACCACGGGTTCTTCATACTCCTCAACCTGGCGATGGGCGGCCACTACCCGAACGCAAGGTGCAAGTGCACCAGTCCGACGGCGACCACGACCCCGGGCGGCGAGATGAAGGTCGCCTACGTGGCCGTCTACGAGCGCGGCGGCAACTCCTCGCCAACCGCGGAAGCGACGGCAGCGGGCCAGGTCACCGGCTTCCAGAACGACTGCCTCGCCAACAGGAACTCGCTTAACCACGCCCCGAACCGCACGGTCCTCGCCACGTGCGACAACAGCGACGGCCAATACTGGTCGACGTACAGCGACGGCACGCTCCGCGCTCAGGGCGGCTGCCTCGACGTGGCCGGCAGCGCGCGAGCAGCGGGAGCGACGGTGGTGTGGTACCCGTGCTCGGGGGCACGCTCTCAGGTCTGGCAGCCGAACGCCGCCGGCGAACTGTACAACCCCCATTCGGGCCTCTGCCTGACGAGCCTGGCCGTCGGCGGCCGGCTGGAGATAGCGCCGTGCACGGGCACCCCGCAGCAGCAGTGGCATCTGCCTGGCTAGCGAGTTAGCTGCCAGCAGCTAAGGAAGCCTTCACCGGGAGGGCGACCGTGCCCCTTCGGGGCCGCGCGGTGCGCCTTCCCGGTGAAAGGCAACCCCGGTGAAAGGCAGCCACCCGGCTGGCTCTCACCGCGTCGGTGAACTCCGACCAGATCCCACACCCCAAACCACAAGTGACCGGCACTTAAGTGGCTTAATGTAACAAGACCGGACAAGCGGGTCCTTACGGGGACTGATCTTAGTAGCGTGGACGACGTTCCTCTCATGCCAGAAGATACGCCTGCGATGGGAGTTCTCAGAATGAGCTGCCACGCGAGCTGACGGTTGCGGGGACGGGGGGTCCATGGCAGGTTTGATGACGGATGACGTCATGCGCGCACGGCGGGGCGCCCGGCGTCACGCGGAGGATGACGCCTGGGCAGAAAACCAGCTCGCGGGCCTCGCCGCGTTGATATCGATCGCCCAGAGCATCGAGCAGGACAGCGCGGCCGACGACGGGGCTTCCCGGCAGCCGGCGGCCGCACGCCGGCCGGTCTGGTTGTCACCTCACGCGCCGGCGGCGCCGCCCCCGTCGGACTGGTTCTCGCGCCAGGCGCCGACGGCGCCGGCCGGCCGGGGGGCCCCGGCAGCCCCCTCCCCGCCCACGGAACCGCGCGAGGGCCGGCATCCAAACGTGCGGCCAGCCCGCAACCCCGTGCTGGCCAACACCGCCGCCATGGCGCTGCAGATCAAGCGGCTCTCGGTTGGCCGGGTGGCGCAAGCCACCCGGTACGGGCCTATCCTCGCGGTCAAACCGCAACGCAGAAAGCTCGACCGCAAGACCTTCGGCTACGCACTGTCGCCGAGGGACAGGATCATCGTCGCCGTCCTGTCGGTCCTGTGGTCACTGTGCCTTGTCGTCTTTTGGGTCTGGTGGTTTCAGCCTTACCACCAGACGTCCGCGTACGGCACTGTCCTTAACGCCTTCGTCCTCGCGTACCTGACGATTTTCCCTGTCTTCTTCGTCGTTGCCGTGAACCGCTTGCGGGTTGTGAACAAGAACCTGCGCGTTCCGCGGCTCAAGGTCGCGTTCATCGTCACCCGGGCGCCGTCTGAACCGTGGCCGGTGGCGGAGGCCACGCTCCGCGCGATGCTCGATCAAGAGTTCCCGTTGCCGTATGACGTATGGCTGGCCGACGAGAGTCCAACCGATGAAATCTTGTCCTGGTGCTCAGGCAACGGCGTGATCGTGTCCACACGCAACGGGGCGGACGAATACCACCGGCCGACCTGGCCCCGGCGCACGAAGTGCAAAGAGGGCAACCTGGCGTTCTTCTACGATCACTGGGGGTACCGCAGCTACGACGTCGTCGCGCAACTCGACTGCGACCACGTGCCGGCACCCACGTACCTCGCAGAGATGGTCCGCCCGTTCGCTGATCCCGCGATCGGCTATGTGGCGGCCCCCAGCATCTGCGACACCAACGCGACCGAGTCCTGGTCAGCCCGCGGCAGGCTCCACGCGGAATCCACCTTCCACGGGGCATTTCAGCTTGGCCACTCGGCTGGCTGGTCCCCGCTCTGCATCGGTTCCCATTACGCGGTGCGCACCGCGGCGCTGCGGGACATCGGCGGCATCGGACCGGAACTCGCCGAGGACTTCTCGACCACGTTCCTGCTCAACTCCGCCGGCTGGCAGGGTGCGTTCGCCATCGACGCGGAGGCGCATGGCGACGGTCCCGGCACCTTCGCCGCGATGCTCGTCCAGGAATTCCAGTGGTCGAAGAGCCTCACGGTTCTGCTCTTCAAGTTGGTTCCCCGCAACCTGACCCGCCTTGACTGGGCTCACCGGTTCCGCTTCACCTATGCGCTGTGCTACTACCTGCTGCTGACGATGAGCACGGTGATCGGCCTGCTCTTCGCCCCGTTCGCGGCGGTCACCGGAAAGCCGTGGATGAACGTGAATTACTTCGCCTTCGTCCTGCACTGGTGGTCGCTTTCCATCTGGCTCATCTTCCTCGCCCTCTTGCTCCGGCGCAGAGGACTGCTCCGCCCGGCGGACGCGCCGCTCTTCAGCTGGGAGAACTGGCTCTACGTGCTCGTCCGCTGGCCTTACATCGTGCGCGGCGTGTGCTCTGCCCTGATGTACGCGATCCGGCCGCGGGCGGTGACTTTCAAGGTCACCCCCAAGGGCGCCGGGGGACTCGAAGCGCTGCCGACCCCGCTGATGTTGCCGTATCTGCTCGTCACCCTGCTCTGCTCAGCCTGCGCCGTCTTCGGCGAACTCTTCACCGCGGCCGGGGGTTACGTCTTCCTGTGCATCCTCGGAGCATTCACCTACTCCGCTGTCAGCATCCTGGTCCCTGTGCTGCATGCCAGGGAGATGACCCGGCGGGTTGCGACGACCACGGGTGCCGCCATCCGGCTTACGAGCCTGGCGCCGTTCGTTCTCGGGCTGCTCTCCGTATTGCCCGCGCTCTACGCCGCAGTGCATTACCCGGCGTATGCCGAGCATATTTTCAGGTGGAGATTCCACGGGATAAACCAGCTACCAAGTTTCCACTAGGCAATTTTAATATTTATTGAATCGACTAACAGGATGGGAAATCCTATGGCTGTATTGGTAACTGGCGGAGCCGGGTTTATAGGCAGCCACACGTGCGTTGAGCTGCTCAATCGCGGATATGACGTCGTCGTGGCAGACAATCACAGTAACAGTTCACCCGGTGCGCTGACGGCGGTCCGGGAAGTCGCAGGCCGCGACGTCCAGGTCCACGTTATGGATATTCGGGACACCAAGGCGCT
>DAHWEX010000410.1 GCA_027326205.1 Actinomycetota bacterium | reverse complement strand
TCAGTTGTATCATCATACTGATATAGTCCAAACCTGGACAGCAGGGTCGCCGCTCAGCTTGGAGATGCCGTGCAGACGGGACTGGCAGGCAAGGTCGTCACTGCCGCCACCGCGAACATCGGCCGGGGCATCGCGCTGGCGTTCGCGGCCGAGGGCGCCCGGGTGGTGATCACCGGCCGCGACCAGGGCACACGCTGCAGGTCGACGGCGGCGTGTCCCTCGTCTGAGACAGCACCGCGGAGGCATTCATGAGCGAGACCACCGTCTACACCGACTTCCGGCTGCACGCCAGGCACCTGCCCGAGACCGGGGAACGCGGCCCGGCCGAGGTCGCGGTGCGCCGCGACCTGGCCGCCGCCTACCAGCTGTGCGCGCTGCTGCGCTGGGACGACCTCGTGTACACCCATATCTCGGCGCGGGTGCCCGGGCCGGAGCACCACTTCCTGGTCAACCCGCTCGGCCTGGGGTTCGACGAGATCACCGCGTCCAGCCTCATCAAGATCGACCTCGACGGGAACGTCATCGGGATGAGCGGCGGGTACGAACCGAACGCGGCCGGCTTCGTCATCCACGGCGCGATCCACTCCACCCGGGAGAACGCGGGCTGCGTCATGCACCTGCACACCGAGGCGCAGATGGCCCTGTCGACGCTGCCCGAGGGCCTGCTGCCGCTGACCCAGCACGCGATGCGGCTGTACGGCCGGATCGGCTACCACGACTACGAGGGCATCGCGCTGTCGCAGGGGGAACGGGAGCGGCTCATCGCCGACCTGGGCGAGCGCGCGGCGCTGATCTTGCGCAACCACGGCAGCCTGACCGTCGGCGCCAGTGTCGGCCAGGCCTTCGTGGAGATGTTCTACCTGGAGAAGGCCGCCCGCAGCCAGTTGCTGGCCCAGGCGACCGGGCAGCCGCTGATCATCCCGCCGCGGGAAACCATCGAGCTGACCGCGCGCCAGTGGGCGGGCCAGCTCGACTCGGGCGTCGAATGGCCGGCCCTGCTGCGCCGCCTGGAGCGGACGGCCGGGTCCGCCTTCGCCCAGTGACCGGGCCGCTCGCCCCGCTGGCCGGGTGCCTGGTCAGGCGGCGGCGGCCGGCTCGGTCGCGGCCGGCTCTGTCACCGGCCGGGCAGGGCGCCAGGAGGTGACCAGCGTGAGGGTCGCGCCGATGCCGCCGGCCCCCAGGCAGACTACGTAGGCCCACCAGCCGTTGATCGGGTAGCCGGCCGCGTGGTCGAGGGAGAGCCATCCGCCGCCCGTTCCGGCCAGCGCGACCGCCACCACGCAGATCATCAGCACGTACTCATACCCCTGGCCGGGGCGGAAGATGAAGAAGCCGTTCTTAATGTGGGCGGTGACCAGCGCGACCAGCATCGTGCCGAGGACGCCGCCCGCGGCCAGCGGGGTGAGCAGCCCGAGCAGCAGCAGCACGCCGCAGCCGATCTCGGTGAGGGTCGCCACGTAGGCGTGCACCAAGGCGGGCCGCATGCCGATCGAGGCGAACCAGCGGGACGTCCCGGCGATCTTGCCGCCGCCGAACGCGTGGTTCCAGCCGTGCGCCAGCATGGTGCCTCCGACCACCACCCGCAGCAGCAGCGCGGCGACATCTACCGGGTGCATACGGCCTCCGTTTCACGACACTTGCCGGGCCACCGGCAATCGGACTTCAATAAAAATTAACCTGACCAGTCAGTCCGGTCAATCAGTGGCGGCGACCACGCGGAGCATGGTCCCGTTTCTTAGAGATAGTTATATCATTGCATTTGTCAGACTATTTTGCGAGGCTCCGGGAGAGCATGCTTATAGGAGGACGAACGTGACCGAGACGATGCAGGACGCCCCGTCGGCGGCACCTAGCTCAGCGGAGCTGATCGGCCGGGCGGAGTCGCTGATCCCGCTCCTGCGCGCGAACGCGGTCCTGGGCGAAGAACTGGGCCGCCTGCCGGATGAGAACGTGCGGGCCGTCGAGGAAGCCGGCCTGTTCCGGATGCTCAGGCCGGCGAACCGCGGCGGCTACGGCACCGACGCCGCGACGGCGGCGGCCGCGATGACGCACATCGCCAGCGGCTGTCCGTCCACCGCCTGGGACATGCAGATCTACTTCGGCATCGGGCGCATGGCCGAAGGACTGCCCGAGGAGACGCTGGCCGAGGTGTACGCCGAGACGCCGAACGCCAGGTTCGCCGGCACCTTTGCCGCCCCCGGCGCGGTCTGCGTGCCGGTCGACGGAGGCTACCGGATCCGGGGACGGGGACGCTGGCCGTTCAACAGCGGCTGCCACCACGCGCACTGGGACCTGCTGCGCCTCTCCGTTGAGGAACCCGGCGGAGGCATCGCGGACGCGTTCGCCCTGAACCCGCTGTCCCAGCTGACGATCGTCGACGACTGGCACGTGATGGGCGCCAAGGCCACCGGGAGCAACTCGGTGGAGTGCGGTGAGGTGTTCATCCCCGAGCCCCGGCTGTCCCGCGGCGTCGCGGACGTCTTCAAGTCGCTGGGGAAGGGGGACGCGGGCTACGCGTTCACGGCGGTGCTGTCGCTCGGCATGGCCCGCTACGCGCTCGAGGCATTCCACGACCTGGCCAAGGGCCGGGGCATCAGGATGCTCGGCTACGAGAGAATGTACGACTCCGCGATCGTCCAGACCGCGATCGCCACCGCGCACGCCAACATCAAGATGATCGAGGCCCACCAGCAGTGGGCGCTCTCAACGCTCCAGCCGGGCGCCGCGCGGATCACCGATCCGCTGCAGAACCAGGCCAGCGGGACCTTGTGTTACAAGCTGGCCCGGGAGGCCATCGAGCGGCTCTTCGAAGTCTGCCCGACGGACGAGATCCGGCTGGACCGGCCCATCCAGCGGCTGCTGCGTGACCTCATCGCCTTTACCCACCAGGGCGCCATGTCGCCGTATCAGAACTGGGAGCGCTACGGGCGGCACCTGGTCGGCGCCAGCGGCCCCACCTCGCTCTTGCCAGGCGCCGCGAAACAGTAGCCGGCGGCCATACTGTTGACCTTTCAGTATGAGGTCCCGTAGATTTGGCCGCACCTAGATAGGAGTCATCGCCGGTGACCCATGCCGTCCTGCTGCATCCCCACTTCGTCCACGGCGGAGACCAGAACAACCGCGTGATCAGCGCGATCTACGAGCGGCTGGCCGACAGCCCGGTCACCCCGCACCGGTTCGACTTCTCCTCCCCCGCCGAGACGACCGCCCGCGACGAGGCCATCGCCCAGGTCGAAGCCTGCGGCGGGCCGGTCGTGCTGGTCGGGTACTCGTTCGGCGGCGAGATCGCGGCCCGGGTCACGCACCCCGCCGTCACCGGCTGGGCGATGATCGCGCCGGCGCTCGTGCTGCCGCGGTTCGTCTCGCCGGCCTCGCCGCTGCGTCCGCCCCCGCCGCCGCCCATCGCGTCCGATCCGCGCCCGAAGCTGGTGGTGACCGCCGAACGCGACGCCTGGTTCGGCGCCGACGTGCTCGTCCCGCTGACGTCCGGCTGGGCGGCGTGCACCGAGCGCACGGTGACCGGCGCGGATCATTTCTTCTCCGCGACGACCAGTCAAGTCGCGGACCTGGTCGTCGAATGGGTCGTTAGCCACGCGGCCGCCGTGGCCGCGGGCTGATCGAGGAATGCCGGCTCCGGCTCGCGCCCGCCTGGCTCGCGGATCTCTCGACCGGGAACGCATCCTCGAGGCCGCGTTGGCCCTGGCCGAGGACGTCGGGCTGGCCAACCTCAACATCCCCATGCTGGCCGCCCGGTTGCGCGTCGGCGTGACCAGCATCTACTGGCACGTCCCGAACCGGGACGAGCTGATCCGGCTGATGGCGACGCGGGCCGTCGACCGGCTCGACGGGCTCCTGCCCCGGCCGGACGGCTGGGAGCCGGCGGACTGGCAGGGCTACCTGCGCGAGTACTTCACCCGGCAGCGCGGCATCTTCGCCGATGACGACCTGCTGACCGACCTCACCGTCATGCGGGTGATGAAGTACGAGCCCAAGTCGCTCAGCCTGGGTTTCCTGAGCATCGAGACGGTACTGCGCTATCTGATCGCGGCCGGCTTCGCCCCGGTCGACGCCTGGAACCTCTACAGCGCGCTGTCTCTCTACACCCAGGGGTTCGCGGTCGTCGAGCGACGCAGCCGGGTGACCGGCTTCCCGCGCGATCCGGCCCGGCAACTCGAATCGGTCGACGTGGAGCGGACGCCGGTCATCGCCGAACTGATCCGCGCGGGAGCGGTGTCCATGGATCTCGCGGGCGACCCGACATTCGAGGCCGGCCTGCGGTGGCTGCTCGACGGGGCCGCGGCCCGCGCGGGCGGGACGGGCGGTTAAACCGCGAGCACTTCGCCGGTCGGCGCGACGGGGGCGAATTTCCTGGAGGCGTCGAAGCCCATGATCTTGGCCAGGGTGCCGCCGAGCATCTTGGCCCGCTCGTCGGCGGGAACGTCGAACATCTGCTCGGAGATGACGGCCTGGCTGCCGAGGAAGGTACCCTCGGCGTGCGGGTAGTCGTTGCCCCAGTAGATGGTGTCGACGCCGGTGATGTGCCGGGCCTGGACCGCCATCCGGTCGTCGGCGAACTGGACGCGGATGTTGCGCTTGACGTACTCGCTGGGCTTGAGGTCATAGGGCCAGCGCTCGTTGATCAGGAACAGCTGGCCGAACAGGTCCTGCTCTTCCCAGGGCTTGCCCTCCTGCAGGAACCCCATCCACCACTCGGAGTCCTGCCCGGTCCCGGTGCGCCAGCCCTTGTCCATCATGGACATGAAGTGGGCCAGCCAGCCGGCGTTGTACTCGATCGTGTTCCACAGCAGGTTCGGGTGCCGGTCGCAGGCGCCGGAGGCGACCAACTCGGAGATGATCCGCATCGGCACCGCGCCGCTTGAGTTGCCGCCGCCGCCCGTGCGAGCGGCCAGCGTGGCGTTGGTCAGCTCCTTGTTCTTCCCCATCGCCATCGCGGTCAGGATGCCCTTGACCGCGTCGCCGGTGATCGAGTTCCCGGTCTTGGTGTTCGCGCCGCCGGCCGCGAGGTGGAAGAAGATCGGCAGGCCGTTGGCCTCCGCGGCCGCCCACAGCGGCTCGTACTCATCCGAGTGGTAGGGCAGCGGCTGCGGGTGCTCGGGCAGGAACAGGCCCCTGAGCCCCAGGTTCACGGCCCGCTCGATCTCCTTGACCGCGTCCCCGATGTCGGTGGTGGGGATCGCCGCCAGCGGCCGCATCCGGTCCGAGTACGGTCCGTAGGTCTCGGCCACCCAGTCGTTGTACACACGAGCGTGCGCCAGCGCCACCTCGTGATCGTCGGTGTAGGTCGCGAACAGCGCGAAGTTCGAGAACAGCACCGTCGCGTCCACGCCGTCGCGGTCCATGTCCCGCAGGATCCCGTCCGGCATCCAGTCCGGCGTCGGGCCGGTGTGCTGCCGGTACCGCGACACCGTCCAGCCCTCGTAGCCCGGCGCGTGCACGGTCCGGAACACCGTGTGCCCGCCCGGCACCAGCGGCTCGTCGAGCTCGAACTCCGTCTGCGTCAGCGCCTTGTCCCGCAGGTTCTTCGGCAGCCGCTCGGTGAACAGGTCCATCGGCTCAACCACGTGGCTGTCGCCGGAAACCACGAACTCCTGGGTCATGACCGCTCCCATCATCTCGCCGGATGGACCGACCTGTCTATCAAGGTCATCATGACCCTGCATGCGGCAAATCTACGATGCCGCTACTGAAAGATCAATAGTATGACATAGTTAGATCATTGCACTTGTCCGGCTACTTTGCGACCCCGTCTTCGTGGGCCATCCAGTGCACGAAGCGGTGCAGCGGGTACATGGCGTCGTGCGGGTTGCCGATCGTGCTCGGCCCCGCCTCGCCCAGCCGGACGATGCGCTGGGCTCCGCAGCTCGCGAGCCGGTCGCGGTAGTCGGGCATGCGCTGCTGCGGGTAGAACCCGACCGTCTGCGTCGCCACGTTCACGTACCTCGTGGCATCGTCGAGCGAGTCCACCCGGACCACGTTGACCGTCTTGTTGCTGGGGTGGAAGTCCACGGGCTCGTCTGACCGGATCACCAGCCCCTTGCCGTCGGTCTTGCCCCACACCCGGAACTCGTCGTCGAGCATCACCAGCGTGTCGACCTGCTCGCGCAGGTCCGCCTCGAGCGGCCTGGCGTCGCCCGACGCGGCCGCCTTCTCGACGATGCGCGCGTGCAGCCGCTCGCAGAACCGGTCCGTGTCCCGCTGGCCGGCCTCGACGAAGATGAACCGGCTGGCGACGCAGGCTTCCTGGTTGAGGACCATGACGTCGGCGGCGGCGAGGCCGGCCGCGAGGTCAAGCGCCTCGTCGTCGGAGACCGCCTCCCGGCCGACCATCGAGATCGACGTCTTGGGGTCGAACGACACCAACTGGAAGCCCGGCCCGAGGTACTTGACCACGTTGCTGATCGCGTCGCCGCCGCCCCAGGCCACGATCTTGTCGAAATACTGGGGACGGTACAGCGCCCGCTCCACCACGTCGTCGCCCCCGCGCCAGTAGACCGCCGACATCGACTTCACGATGGCATGGCCGGGGTCGATGTCCGCCATGGTCCGCAGGATCGCGACGGTGGTGAAGGGGTCGCTCGAGGACATCTTGAACAGGTTGACGGCCTTGACCAGCGCTCCCTGGGCGATGGACTTCACCGCGACGCCCGGGGAGTTGCCGGGCAGCACGTGAATCAGCCGGGGCGCGAAGGCCCGCACGAAGCTCTTGCGCCCGGTGAAGTCCTGCTTGGGGACCCACTCGTCCAGTGCCCGGGGATCGGGGAAGTTCTGCTCGACCACCGTCTGGAGCAGCCGCCGGTCGAGATACGCGGCCGCGCTCCTGGTCTGCTCTTGCAGGACCGCGCGCGGAAGCACGTGGGTGACGGCCACCCGCTCGACGCACTCTCGCACGAAGGGGTTGCCGGGGTCGCGGAGCCGCTGGCCGGTCTCGACGAGGAAGTCGATGATCTCCGCGAGCGGGACGTTGAGCAGGGGCGGCACCTGGGTCCGCGGGTGCACCACCCGGTCCAGGTCGATGCTGGGCGTCGCGAAGGCGACGCCCAGGTCGCGCGAGCGGTGCACGGCATCGCGGCCCTCGACCAGTTCGCCGCGCAGGAAGAACGGCGCGGACACTACATCGCCAAGCACGGGTGCGTCCGCGGACCTGACCTCGGTGCTCGCCGCGTTCACGACAGGCCTCGCACGTACGCGTCGACGGTGCCGGCGCAGCCGATCTTGTCGTCCCCCTGGAGGTCCGCGTAGCGAACGATGTTGTTGCGCACCGACGCGCCCTTGGCGCCGCAGGCGCAGGGACCGAAATCAAGCGAGATCTTGTCGCCGGTGATGATTCCGCCCCAGCGGCCGTCGAGCGAGAGGTCGAAGAAGGCGGCCCGGCCCTCGACCTCGCCGCTCTCGTGCGGCAGCAGGGTCACGCCGTCGGCGTCCAGGATGAAGGGGACGAGCCAGGGCGGCACGTGATACCGGCCGCCGCGGCGGCACTTGGGCATGCCCGAATTGAGCTCCTGCATGGAGTAGTTCTGGAAGTCCCGGTTAGCCGGGATGTTGAACGTCTGGTGGACGAACTCCTGGTAGTCCGGGGGCAGTTGCGCCCGCTTGAGCCCGCCGCCGACGTAGATGCAGTTATCGGGGTGAAAGTCCCTGGCCGAGTAGCCCATGTCGCGGACGATCGCGGCCACCTGGTACAGCGCGTTCCACAGTCCCGAGATGTAGAGCTTCTCGGCCCGGTACTTGATGAGGGCCTCCGCCCCGGCGATCATCGCCTGGTCGAGCGCCTCCTGACGCTCCCTGGAGGTCCGGTCGAACTCGGCCAGTTCCCCGGGCAGCGCGGTGCCGTCCGCGATCTTCTTACGGAGCACGATCATCGTGGTCAGCGACCCGACGGTAATGGCCGGGATCGGGAGCCGGAACCGCTCCCTGTCCGGGTCGCCGAACGCCGCCTGCAGCGCCGCCCCGATGACCAGGTTCTTCGGCACGGCCGCGGTGGGCGCCAGGCCCATCATCCGCCGGTCCCGGGCCGGCCGCACGCCGGAGCCCCAGGAAAAGACATTGACCGCGTCCGTGCGCGACCAGTCCATGTCCCGCTCGGAGGCGAGCAGCATGGCCGACTTGCCGGTCGTGCCGCTGGAGCACGAGACATAGTGGCCCTTGGCCTGCAGCCGGTCGATCCAGTCGTCGATGCCGGCGACGTCCGCGGCCTCGACCGGGCTGATCGGGTAGGGCGAGACCGTGCCCAGCCATTTGCCGAGGCGGTCCCACCGCTCCTCGATCAGGAAGCTCTCCGGGTAGCTCTTGTACACGGTGTGCGGGAACAGCAGCGGGACCATGTCCTCGCGACCGCGGATCTCGGTGATGCCGGCCTCGCGGGCCCGGTGGCCGAGGAGCTTGATGCGGTCCTTGCGTTCCTGAAACCGCTCGTCCAGCGCTGCTGCCTGCGTCTCGCGCAGTTCGGCGGCCGGGTAGTCGAAGCGGTCCTCGGCAGCGACCAGTCGCATCAGCTTTTCGCTCGCTGAAGTCACTGGGTCATCCTTCCCGTCGGGTCGTCGCGGGAGTGAAAAAATGGCCACTCCCGTGTATCATTATGAACGAGACGAGCGATGACGCAAGAGGGAGATCCGCGGTGAGGCCGACATGACGTACGCAACCACCGCCGTGCGCCGCGGGGCGGGGCGCCCCACCCGCGAGCAGGCCGAGGCGCGCCATGAGGAGTTGCTCGACGCCGCGCTCGAGGAGTTCCTTGAGCACGGTTTCGAGCTGACGACGATCGAGATGGTCGCCGCCCGCGTCAGCATGACCAGGCGGACGGTCTATGCCCGCTATACCGATAAGGCCGCGCTCTTCCGGACCGCGGTGCAGCGTGCCATCGAGCGGCAGATCGTGCCGCCGGACGTGCTCGCGGGCTTCGACCAGGCAGACCTGGCGGCAACGCTCGAAGCGGTCGCCCGGCTGCGTATCGGCCAGGTGATGACGCCGAACGGCCTGCGCCTGCAGCGCATCATCAACACGGAAAGCTACCGGTTCCCGGAGATCTTCACCGCCAACCTCGAGCAGAGCGCGCAGCCGGTGCTGGACTTCGTCGCGGGCGTGCTTGAGCGCGCTATCGCCGCGGGGCAGATCTCCCCCACCGACTCCCGCGCCGCCGCTTCCGCGTTCATGAGCATGGTGGTCGGCGGCCAGGTGCGCGCGATCGTCAGCGGCCGCGTGCCCACGCCAGCCGACCTGGACGCGAAAGTCACCTTTACCGTCCGCCTGCTGCTCGATGGCCTGCGGCCGCGCGGAGACACGCGCGCAGACAACCGGGAGGAAGCACCGTGACAATCGAAGCGGAGCGGCGGGTCGCGCTGGTCACCGGAGCCAGTTCGGGGATCGGGAAGTCGACCGCGATCAAGCTCGTAGCGCGCGGCTGGCGGGTGATCGGCGTCGGCCGCGACCCGCGCCGTAGCGCCGCCGCCGAAGCGGAGATCGCCGCGGCGGCCGGTGACGGCGGCTTCACGATGGTGCGCGCCGACTTCACCCTGATGGCCGAGGTCAAGCGCGCGGCCGACGAGGTCGCTAGCCGCACCGGGCGCCTCGATGTCCTCATCAACAACGCGGGCGGCGTGCGGGACCGGCAGATCGTCACCGCCGAGGGGACCGAGGCGACCTTCGCCGCCAACCACCTCGCACCCTTCCTGCTAACCCGGGAGCTGATGCCGCTGCTCACGGCGAGCGCCGCCGCTCAGCCGCCGGGAACGACCCGGGTGATCGCCGTGTCGTCGACCGCGCACCGCATGATCGACGCGCTTGACTTCGGCGACCTGCAGAGCCTCGGCGGCTTCCAGCCCGCCCTGGCCTACGGCCGGGCGAAGCTCGCCAGCATCCTGTTCACCCGCGAGCTGGCCCGCCGGGCCGGGCCGTACGGAATCGTCGCCCAGGCCATGCATCCCGGCCGGGTCGCCAGCAACTTCGCCGCCCACGGAGACGAGGGCCTGCGGGCGTACATGGCCGCGGCGGAGACCGTGTCGCCGGACGAGCCCGCCGAAACGCTGACCTGGCTGGCCACCGAGCCGCAAGGAGGCCGGCCGGGCGGGCGCTACTTCTACCAGAAGGCCGAGGAGACGCCTTCCCCCGCCGCGCACGACGATGCCGCCGCGAGCCGCCTGTGGGCGGAGAGCGAGACGCTGCTCGCCAAGCTCGGCTGCTAGCCCGCGGCCCCGCCCAGCTCGCTGATCTGCGCCGCGGGCAGCACCCGGGCGATCCGCCACAGCCCGAGCCAGCTCTCCGGGAACACGCTGTCGTCGACCAGCGCGGCGTGGGCGCCCGGGTCCGGGTCGGCGCAGGCATCCGCGCAGACGGTGACCCGGTACCCGGTGTCGACCGCCCACCGGGTGGTGGACAGCACGGTCCCCGAGGTCGCCACGCCCGCGATGATCACGTGCCCGATGCCCGTCTGCCGCAGCATCTCGTCCAGGTTGGTGGTGGCGAAGGCGCTCAGCGACTTCTTGCCGAGCACCGGCTCGTCCGGCGCGGGCGCCACCAGCGGGTGGACCTGGTCCTGCATACCGTCCGGCACCACGTAGATGACCGGCAGGCCAGCCTTCCGGGCGGCCGTCAGCGCGGCCGCCGCCCGCGCGGCGACGTCGGCGTCGTGGCTGAAGTTCTCCACGATGTAGGCCGCGTAGTCCAAGACCAGGAACGCGGTCCCCGTCGTGCCGTCCCGACCGCTTTGCGTCATGCCCCGTCCCTTACCGTCCGCTGTGAGCGACTGGTCGTCGCGCATGGGGTGCCTGATCCGGGCGCCGCCCGGCGACGTGTAGCGTACCGGTCGGCGCCCGGATCAGGCACGTTAGCCCGGCCGTGCTAGCCCGGCGGGGCCCAGCCGATGTACTCGTCGGCCCGGCGGCTGAACAGCCACGTGCCGCCGACCTGGCGCAGCACGTCGTGGTAGCGGGCGACGATCTGGACCGACCAGCCCTTGTCGCCCTGGGCGAGGAACACCACGTCGGTGGTGGCGCGGGCCTCCGCGTCGTCCCAGGCGGTGATCACGACGTTGACCGGCATGTGGCGCTGCAGGCTCTTGGGCTTCCAGTCGTCCCAGGCGGCGCGGATCGCCGCCGCGCCCTGGTAGACGCCCATCCCGGGCACCTCGAGGACCGCGTCCGGCGTGTACAGCGCCATGATGCCGTCGGTGTCGCCCGCGTCCTGGTGCTGGGCGTGGGCCGCCACGGCGGTGTAGACGGCGGCGAACACCTCCGCGAAGCTGGTCACCGGCGCCGCTACTTGATCGCGATCGGACTGAGCGGCGTGCCAACCGCGCCGGTGACCAGCAGGCCGGGGGGCGACGAACAGGAACTCCCACACCCCGTCGGCCTCGCAGTCGGCCTTCAGCGCCTCGAAGTCGAACATCTCGCCGAGGGTCAGCCCGATGTCGCGGATCATCACCTGGTGCACCGGGATGGTGGCGCCGGGCACCGGGGTGGGCCAGACCTCGCCGTTGGACTGGTCCAGGGCCAGCGCGGCGATCTCGCTGCCGTGGATCCACCGGCAGAGGTCCAGGCCGGGACCGGGCGTCGGGCCCACGTACTTCTGCCGGTCGCCCTCGCGGAAGTACTTGGTCCAGCCGGTGCGGATGCACGCGATGTCGCCGGGCTCGACCCGCACGCCCTGCCGCTCCTGGGCCGCCACCACGTCGGCGGTGGTGATCTCGTAGGAGTCCGGCAGCACGTCTACGCCCTTCAGCCCGGCGATGTCGAGCAGCACGCCGCGGGAGACCAGCTTGGTCGCCACCTTCGCGATGTCGTTCTTGCTCGCGCCCTGGAAGTTGTTCACCGCGCTCGCGGGCACGCCGTTGTAGAAGAACCCGTCGTAGCCGACGTGGGCCAGGCCGTCCCACTGGGTCGAGGCCTGCAGGCCCATGATGATGATGTCGTCGGCCGCGATCTGGCCGTCCTTGGCGTAGAACGAGTCCGACGGCAGCAGGGTGAACAGGTGCTGCGGGTTGCGCCGCCAGCCGCCGGGCGGGAACGGGCCGTCCTTGTCGAACGGGATGCCGCAGTCGATCGTCTTGCCGGTGCGGACCATCGTGGCCGAGGCGACCAGCTTCTGCGGGGTGATGAAGTTGAGCGTGCCGATCTGATCGTCGGCGCCCCAGCGGCCCCAGTTGCTCAGTTCCTTGCCGAGCTCGTGGTGCGGCCACACGGTGGTGTCGGTCATCTTTGGCCTTCCTCTCAGAATCGGTGTGACGTGTCGCGGGCCAGCCGGCCGGTCACCGGCCGGTGGCCTGAGTGCTGTCCGGGCTGTCCGTGGCGCCCGGGCTGTCCGGGGTGCCCGGGGTGCCCGGAGCGGGGAAGAAGCCGTCGTAGTCGCTCTTGACGGCGGTTTCCATCATCTGCAGCAGCTTGGGCCGGCCGAGGGAGTTGAGCAGGAAGGCCTTGGCCTTGCCGGGGATGTTGGTGCCGAAGAAGTAGCTGATCTCCTTGAACGGCGAGATCGTGTAGGCGGCCTCGTTGACCATGTTCGTCCACTCGTCCTCGAGCGCCTTGGGCACCTCGATCACCGGGTGCCCGTGCTCGCGGGCGAAGTCGATGACGCCGGCGATGAAGTCGGACTGGTCGCCTGAGTAGCGCGGGTTGTTGCCGGCCGCGCCGTGCGGGCCGCCGGGGAAGAAGAAGTTCGGGAAGTGGTGGCACATCAGGCCGAGGTAGGTGAGCGGACCGTCCGCCCAGTACTCCTTGAGCGGCAGTCCGTCCCGGCCGACGGCGCCGAGCCGGCTGAGCGCGCCGGTGCCGAAGTCGAAGCCGGTTGCCCAGACGATGATGTCGAACTCTCGCAGGCCCGCCGCGGTCCCGATCCCGGTCTCGGTGACCGCCGTGATCGGCGTCTGCTTCAGGTCGACCAACTCGACGTTGGGCCGGTTGAAGGCCTCGTAGTAGTCGGTGACGTACGGGGGGCGCTTTCCGGCGTAGCCATGGTCGGTCGGGATCAGCTTCTCGGCGGTCGCCGGGTCGTCCACCGCGGCACGGATCTTGGCGGCCACGAACCGCGACCACTCGGCGTTGGCCTCGGGATTGAGCGTCATGTCCCGGTAGTTGGAGATGATCTTCCCGAAGCCGCCGAGCCGCCAGACGCGTTCGTAGAAGGCCTGCCGCTCCTCGGGCGAGTCGTCGAAGGTGCTCTTGTCCGAGTGGGTGTGCAGGAATCCCGACGGCGACTTGCCGACGGCGTCGCGTATCGCCGGGAAGCTCGCCTTGAGCTCGGCCTGCTCTTGCGCCGTGATCGGCCGGTTGTTGAGCGGGGTGGCCCAGTTCGGCGTGCGCTGGTACACGGTCAGCGAGGCGACCTCGGGGGCGATGACCGGGATGACCTGGACGCCGCTCGACCCGGTGCCGATCACGGCCACCCGCTTGCCCGCGAAGTCCACCGGGGTCTTCGGCCACAGGCCGGTGTGGTACGCCTCGCCCCGGAAGCTCTCCCGGCCGGGGACGTCGGGGTAGAACGGGACCGACAGCACGCCGGTCGCGGCGACCAGGTACCGCGTCCGGGTGCTGAACCCCTCCCCCGTCACCAGCCAGGTCGCCGACGCCGCGTCCCATACGGCCGAGGCGACCTTGGTGTTGAAGCGGATGTGGCGGCGCAGGTCGAACTTGTCCACCACGTGGTTGAAGTAGCGCTCGTTCTCCGCCTGGCCCGCGAAGTGCTCGGTCCACTCCCACTCCCGGAACAGCTCCGCGGAGAAGAAGTAACCGTAGGTGTAGCTCTCCGAGTCGTAGCGGCACCCGGGGTAGCGGTTCCAGTACCAGGTGCCGCCGACCCCGGTGCCCTGCTCCACCATCTGCACCGAGTAGCCCGCCTCGCGGGCCCGGTACAGCTGGTAGATGCCGGTCACCCCGGCGCCCACGATGAGGATGTCGACGTCCGCGTCCCGGTCCGACCCCATTGGCGTTCTTCTCCCTGCTCGATTGGCCGCGTTCAGAGCTGCACGACGATCGTCTTGGTGGCGGTGTAGGCGTCAAGCGCCTCGATGCCCTTCTCGCGCCCGTACCCGGACTTGCGGAAGCCGCCGAACGGCAGCTCCACGCCGCCGCCGGCGCCGTACGTGTTCACGTAGATCTGTCCGCCGTCGACCTGCGCGGCGACGCGGTGCGCCCGCGCCAGGTCCCTGGTCCACACGGCGCCGATCAGGGCGTAGTCGGTGCCGTTGGCCAGCGCTACCGCCTCGTCCTCGGTGGAGAACGTGGTGACGGTGAGCACCGGGCCGAAGATCTCCTCGCGGGCGATCGGCGCGGCCGGGTCTACCCCGTCGATCAGCGTGGGGGTGAAGTAGGCGCCGCCGGCGATGCCTTCTGGCTCCGCCACCGTGCCGCCGCAGACGATGTCGGCTCCCCGGGCGGACTCGACGTAGCCGCGCACCCGGTCCTGCTGCTTGCGCGATACCAGCGGGCCCAGGTCGGGGTCGGCGACGCCCGGCCCGATGGAGACGGTGGCGAAGCGGTCCGCGATGCGCCGCAGCAGTTCGTCGTGCACCCGTTCGTGCACCAGCAGCCGGGATCCGGCCGAGCAGGTCTGCCCGGCGTTCTGCAGGATCACCGCGGCCGCGGTGGCCGCCGCCCGCTCCACGTCCGCGTCGGCGAATACCAGGTGGGCCGACTTGCCGCCGAGCTCAAGCGTCACCGGCACCACCCGCCTGGCGGCGGCGCCCGCGATCAGGCTGCCGACCTCGGTGGAGCCGACGAAGCTGAGGTGGTCGACCCCCGGGTGAGCGGCGAGGGCCGCGCCGGCCTCCGGCCCGAGCCCGGTGACCACGTTGACCACGCCGGGGGGCAGGCCCGCCTCGGCCGCCAGCCTGGCCAGGCAGACCGCCGTGCGCGGCGTCTCGTCGGCCGGCTTGAGCACCGCGCAGTTGCCCGTGGCGATGGCCGGGGCCACCGCCCGGCCGAACAGCTGCATCGGGTAGTTCCAGGCGACGATGTGACCGGTGACGCCGAGCGGCTCGCGCCGGGTGTAGACGTGCAGGTCCGGCCGCAGCGGGATGCTCAGGCCGTAGTACGACTCGATGACGTGGCTGTAGAAGCGGAAGTAGCGGGCGCACACGCGGGCGTCGTTACGCGCCTGCGACAGCGGCTTCCCGCTGTCCTCGCTCTCCAGCCGGGCGAGCGTCTCGCCCTCGGCGTCGATCAGCCCCGCCAACCGGGACAGCAGTTCCGACCGCTGCTCGGGGGTGGTGGCCCGCCAGGCCCGGCTGGCGCGGCGGGCCGCCGTCACGGCCTGGTCGATCTCCGCCTCCCCCGCGCGCGCGACCTCGCCGAGCGTGGCCCCGGTCGACGGATCGATGTTCGGGTAGGTCTGCGCCGAGCTCACCGGGGCCCCGTCGATGAAGGACTTGGTGACCCGCTCGCCGGCGGGGGATGCCGTGGGGGACACGGTCATGGTCTCGCCTTCTCTCGTGCTGCCGGCACCGTCCTCAGCCGCGGGTGTCGCCGGGAACCAGGCGGGTGGTGAACCCCCACGGGACGTTGAGGCTGGTGTCCGGGTCGGTCACCAGGATGTCCGCGGTCTGCGAGCGGATGCCCACGCCCTGGGACTTCAGGTGCCCGGCGGCACGCTCCAGGTCGGCGACCTGGAAGGTGAGCGAGTGATAGGTGTCGTTGGGCGCGGTCGTGGTCCAGTCGGCGTAGGCGGCCGTGCCCTGGTCGGGCACCGCGACCTGCAGCACCGTGTCGGACAGCAGCACGTAGCTGGCGGTGGCGCCGATCACCTCGTCGCGGCCCTCGTGGATGAGCGTGCCGCCCAGCGCCTCCACCAGGGTGTGCAGCGCCCGCCGCGGGTTGTCGGTCAGCAGCGTGTGGTAAGCGCAGCGGACCAGGCCGAGCGGCCCCTCGGGAGCCGCCCCCGCGGTCCAGCCGGGCGCGTTGCGGTGGTCGAGCTTAAACGGGAAGTCGGGCAGGAACTCGTGCCGCAGCCCGGCCGACTCCGGGGTGGTGAAGTAGATCGGCATCGCCCCGCTGCCCGCCGAGCGCGGCGCGTCCTCGCCCTCGGCCGGCTTGCCGAACTGGTCCACCATGGCCACCCCGGCCGCCCGCAGCGCGCGGTACACCGCCTCGGGGTTGTCGTCGAACCAGCCGATCGTCTTCAGGTGCGGCCGGTCCACCGACGCGTACTGCTGCACGCCGTTCAGCACGTACAGGGTCGGCGCGATCGTGTCCATCAGCACGTCGGCCATCGGGGTGAAGGTCGAGTAGTTCGTGGGGTAGTTCCCGGTGTCCCGGCCCTTGAACGTCTCGTAGATGTTGGTGCTGGCGGCGCCGAAGACCCGCTCGAACCAGGCCTCCACCTCGCCCAGGTCGGGCGCGTGGAAGCTGGGGTGGTACATCCGCGTGATGCGGAACTTCTCCGTCATGCTGACCTCCTTGTCGATGCGGTTACCGCGGGCGGGCGATGCCGAGGTGATCGCGCAGGGTGGGCCCGGCGTACTCCCGCCGGAACAGGCCCCGCCGCTGCAGTTCGGGCACCACCATCCGGACGAATTCCTCGAACGCGCCGGGCAGGTGGGTGGCCGCGAGCACGAACCCGTCGCAGGCGCCGGTGGTGAACCACTCCTCCATCTGGTCCGCCACGGCGGTGGCGGTGCCGACGAAGCGCGGCCCCTGCAGCAGCGTGGCACGGTGCGCGGCCAGGTCGCGGACGGTCACCTCGCGGCCGAGATGCTGGCGCTGGGCGATGGCCAGGCTGCGGATGCCGCCACTCGCCGCCATCATCTCCCCGGTCACCACGTCGTCCAGATCGTGCTTGGCGAAGTCGTAGTTGAGCAGCTCCGACAGCAGCGCGAGGGACGCCATCGGGTGCACGTAGGCGTTGAGGAACAGCCGTTCCTTCTCCTCGGCGATCGCCTGGGTCTCGCCCACCACCGCGTACGCCATCGGCAGCACCTTGACGTCGTCGGGGTCGCGGCCGGCCGCCGCGATCTGCTCCTTCTGCTCCCGGTAGTGCTGCCGCGCCACCTCAAGGCCGGGGTCGCCGGTGAAGATCATGTCGGCCCACGCCGCCGCGAACTCGCGGCCCCGGCCGGACGCCCCGGCCTGGAGGATCACCGGCCTGCCCTGCGGGGTGCGCGGCACCGTGAGCGGGCCGCGGACGGAGAAATAGCGGCCCTTGTGGTTGACCTCGCGGACCTTGGCCGGGTCGGCGAACGTGCCGGACTCCCTGTCCATGATCAGCGCGTCGTCGTCCCACGAGTCCCACAGGGCGGTGACCACCTGGAGGAACTCATCCGCCTTGTCGTAGCGCTCGTCGTGGTCCATGTGGCTGTCCACGCCGAAGTTCTGCGCCTCGGAGTCGTTGACCGAGGTGACCACGTTCCAGGCGACCCGGCCGCCGGAGAGGTGATCGAGGGTGGCGAAGGTGCGCGCGACGTGGAACGGGGGGTAGTAGGTGGTCGAGTACGTGGCGCCGACGCCGATCCGCGAGGTGGCGGCGATGATCCCGCCGAGCACGGCGGTGAGGTCGAGCTTGACCGGGCGGGCGCCGTAGCGGACCGCCTCGGCGACGGAACCGCCGTACACGCCGGGCATCGCCAGGCGGTCGTCGAAGAACACGCAGTCGAACTTGCCGTCCTCGAGCACCTTCCCGATGCGGGTGTAGTAGTCCATCGTGAGGAACCCCAGGTCGGCGGACGGATACCGCCACGATCCCGAGTAGACGGTCACGTTGCCGGCCTGCATGAAGCCGACCAGGGTCAGCTGCCGGGTCATGCGGGGCGCCCCTTCCCGGACAGGCCGAGCAGCTCGGCCCGGGCGGTGACGGTGGCGGCATGCCGCAGGTGCGCGGCGTCGACCAGCATCCCGTCCAGGGAGCCAGCCCCCTTGCCCGCCGACTCGGCCGCCCGGTAGGCGGCCACCAGCCGCTCGGCGTGCGCGACTTCCTCCGGGCTCGGCGAGAACGCGGCGTTGGCCAGCGCCACCTGGCTGGGATGGATGGCCCACTTGCCGAGGAAGCCCATGGCGGCGGCCCGGTCGCAGGCGACGCGGTACGCGCCGGGATCCTGGTAGTTGGGAAACGGCGCGTCGACCGCGTCAACGCCGGCGGTGCGGGCGGCGACCAGGATGCGGGCCCGGGCGTAGTGCCAGATGTCTCCGGGGAACTCGACCAGGGGGTCGAAGTTGGTGTCCACTCGCGCGCCCTGGGAGGCGGAGAAGTCGCCCGCCCCGAAGATGACCGCCTCCAGCCGGTCGCTGGCGGTGGCGATCTCGTCCACGTGCTGGAGGCCCTCGGTCTCCTCGATGAGCACCTCGAGCCCGATCCGCTTGCGCAGCCCGAGCGTCTCCTCCAGCTGGGTGAGCAGCGTGTCGACCCACCACACGTCGCGCGCCCGGCGGACCTTGGGCACGATGATCACGTCGAGCGCCTCGCGGGCGATGGTGACGACCTCGATCACGTCGCCGTAGGCCCAGTGCGTGTCGATGCCGTTCATCCGGATCGCCCGGGCGGTCCGGCCCCAGTCGAGGTCGCGCAGCGCCCGGGCCGCCTTGCCCCGCGCTTTTTCCCGCTCGGCGGGGGCGCAGGCGTCCTCCAGGTCGAGGAACACCAGGTCCGCCCCGGAGGCGGCGGCCTTCGCGAACATCTCGTCGTTGCTGGCCGGGGTGGCCAGCTCCGAGCGGCGCGGCCGTGGTGGCACGTTAGATCACTCCCTGTTCGTGTAGTTCGCGCAGCCGGCCCTGGTCGAGGCCGAGCAGCTCGCCGTAGACCTCGGCGTTGTCCGCTCCAAGCGGCGGCCCGAGGCGGGTGACGGCGCCCGGGGTGGCCGAGAAGCGCGGCACGGGCGCCTGGACCCGCATCGAGCCCAGTTCCGGATCCGGGACCGACGGGTAGCTCCCGCGCGCCCGCAGTTGCGGGTCGTCCAGCAGTTGCTCGGCGTCGTAGACCGGCGCGGCGGCGACGCCCGCGGCCTCGAAGACGGCCAGCGCCTCGCCCAGGGTCCGCCGCCCGATCCAGTCCGCCATGATCGCGTCGATCTCGGCCGCGTTCCGCAGCCGCTGCTGCGCCTCGGCGAACCTCGGGTCCTCGGTCAGCTCCGGGCGGCCGACCGCGCGCAGCGCGCGCATCGCGATCGTGGGCGCGCTGCCGGACATCGCCAGCCACCGGCCGTCGCTGGTCCGGTAGGTGTTGCGCGGCGCGCTGATGTCCCACCGGTTCCCGGTCCTGACCGGGATCGTGCCGAGCTGGTCGTAGGTCAGCACCGACTGCTCGAGCAGCCGGGCCAGCGGCTCGATCAGGTTGATGTCGATCAGCTGCCCCCGGCCGCCCCGCGTGTCGCGGTGGTAGAGCGCCATCATGACCGCGTAGGTGGCGGTCAGCGCGGCCACGCCGTCCGCGAGCATGAACGACGGCAGGGTCGGCGGGCCGTCGGGGGTCCCGGTCAGGTGCGCGAAGCCGCTCATCGCCTCGCCGAGGGTGCCGAAACCGGGCCAGTCCGACTTCGGGCCGCCCGCGCCGTACCCGGTGACGTGCACCATCACCAGCTTTTCGTTACCCGCGGCGAGGCTTTCGTACCCCAGGCCCCACCGCAGCAGCGTGGACGGGCGCAGGTTCACGATCAGCACGTCGGCCTGCCGGGTGAGCGACCGCAGCAGGTCACGTCCCGCGTCGAGGCGCAGGTTCAGGGTGACGCATCTCTTGTTGCGGGCGACGCTCTTCCACATCAGCCCGATCCCGTCGCGCTGTGCGCCCCACTGCCGCAGCGGGTCACCGCCGTCCGGCTGCTCGACCTTGATCACCTCGGCCCCCTGCTCGCCCATCCAGGTGGCGATCAGCGGCCCGGCCGCGAGGGTGGCGGCATCGATCACGCGCAGGCCGGCGAGGGCGCCGTCGGTCACTGAGGGCTCCTTGGTGGGGAGGCGGATGGTGAGGGGGAACGGCCGGGGGCTGGACCTGGCGAGCCCCCGGCGCGCGGTGCGGCGGAATCCAAGTGCGGTCCGGCCGCCGGCACCGCGGTGCCGGCGGCCCTAGCGCCGAGTGCCGGTCCTGCTACGGGACGCTCATCTTGAGCGTCGCGACGTTGGCGCTGTTGCAGTCAAAGGTGCCCGGTGTTGTCGGGTCCACCCGGTTCCACACCCCGTTCTGCAGTTGCACGAGCACCGAGCAGTCGGACTGCGTGTGGGTGCTGACGTTGGTCGAGCCGATGATGCCGTCGGCGGTGAACGCGGTCTCGTCGTTGTTGAGCACGTTGAACAGCGACTGACGGTTCAGCGTCTGGCCGCTGGCCACCACCTTCTGCACCGCGTCCTGGAACAGCAGGGCCATGACGTAGGAGCCCAGCGCGTTGTTGTTGAAGTTGTTCAGCCCGCCCAGGTCGGTGATCAGCTTGTCCAGGTGGGGGTTGGTCTTGTAGTCGCTCAGGTACGGCAGCTCGTCGAGGCTCGCGTAGGTGCCGTTCACGGTCGATCCGCCCTGCTGGTAGAAGGACGGGTCGTAGCAGCCCGAGTTGCACTCCCAGACCTTGACCGAGTTGGCCCCCTGCAGCTGGGCTTCCTTGCGCAGCAGCACCATGTTGGCGGTCGTGGTGTCGTCGTAGACGAACGTGGAACCCGACGACTTGATCTGCTGGACGAACGGGGTCAGCGCGCTCTGCGGCACCGCGCCGCTCAGCGGGTAGAAGCCCTGGCCGTCCTTCTTGATGCCGACGTTGCTCTCCGCCTGGAACAGGGGCACCTCGGTGAGCTTGAACGTCGGGTCGTCGGTGTCATAGAGCCAGATGCCGTGCAGGCCCGGGTTGTGCGCGGTGAGGTACCTGGTGTCGCCGACCGGCACCGTATACGTCGGAGCGCTTTGCTTCGCCGTCTTGCAGTACGGGCCGACGCCGCCGATGCCGTACGTGTCCGGGTCGCAGACCTCGGGCACGAAGGCGAAGGCAGCCAGGTTGGCGATGCCGACCGCCTTGCCCGCGGCGTTCTTGCACCCGTCGATGTCGGAGAGGTCCTCAAGCGCGTTGGCGGAGGTCCCGACCATGGCGAAGTCGTTCTGGCAGGCCTGGATCACGCAGTTGGTCGTCGCGTTGGGGTCGAGCTTGGAGTCGCAGAAGTCGACCACCACCTTGCGCCCGTCCAGCCCGCCGCTGGCGTTGACCTCAGATGCCCAGGCCTTGACCGCGTTCACCGAGTCCTTGAACAGGCCGGGGGCCAGCGAGGTGTTCACGTCGGCGATCATGGCGACCCGGATGGTGGTCGCGGTGATCCCGACGTCGGAGGCCGGCACCGTCCCGGTGGGAGCGGCCGCCGCCGAGGTCGACGCCGTCGAAGCGGCCGACGACGCCGCCGGCGACGCCGACGTGGCGCCCGTAGCCGACGAGCTGCTGCTTGACGTGCTGCAGCCCGCCGCCAGCAGGACCGCGGCCGCCAGTGCCGCCACCACGGCGGCGGCGCGCGTGCGCCGGCGTACCCGTCCTGCGGTGCCGCCGCGGCGCGGCCCTGCGCTGTTATGTCTCATTCCTGTGCCCTCCACAACTCCGTTGCTTGCGAGGTTCGACCCCGGGTGTGCCTTGCGTTCACGGCACAGATAGACTTGTACCGATCGGTCAGTAAAAAAACAGAGGCGGGCTGAGCCCCTGCCGAGTGCGCCGGGAACCTGTTATGACTCGACCGCGGCTATGCCTGCACAGCGCGAAAGCCGGGCGATGTAGCGATTGACCCCGGGCCACCAGGGTGGTGACCCTTGATGTAAACCTCTACCGAGTGGCGTTTGTTAAGGCCTGCGAACCGTGCGCTTACAGGCCGGTTATCTGCTGTTTCTAGCACGGCGCCAGTGGCCGATCAATAGTTTGGACTGACTGGTCGGCCAAATGTACCGCTCAGCGGAACGGCCGCCGGTCACGTGTAGTTGCCGCCGTTGACGCCGATGACCTGGCCGGTGATGTAGCCGGCGTCGTCGGAGCACAGGAAGGCGGTCGTGGCCGCGATGTCCTCGGGCACGCCCAGCCGCCGGACCGGGCTGCGCGCGGCCAGTTGCCTGATGTTCTCCTCGCCGGCCGGTCCCTGCGCGAACGGCGCCGCCAGGAACATGGGGGTGACGACGGCCCGGGGCGGGATCGTGTTGACCGTGATCCCGTACTGGCCCAGTTCCAGGGCGAGCGTCTTGGTCAGCACCACCACGCCGCCCTTCGACGCCGAGTAGTGCGCCTGGGTGCGCGACCCCGACTGCGCGCTCGACGAGGAGATCGTGACGATCCGTCCCCACCCGCCGGCGATCATGTCCGGCACCGCTAGCTGCAGGCAGTGGAACGTCCCGGTCAGGTTGACCGCCAGCGTGCGCTCCCAGTCCTCGACGGTGATCTCGAGGAAGGGGGCGTTCAGCGACAGCCCGGCGCTGGTCACCATGATCTCGATCGGCCCGAACTCACCGCGCGCCGCATCGAGCGCCTTCTCCACCGCGGCCCGGTCGCTGACGTCGGCGGCGAAGCCGGAGACGCGCAGCCCCTCGCCGCGAAGCCCGGCCGCGGCCTGGTCCGCCGCGGCCGCGTCCAGGTCGAGCAGCGCCACGCTGGCGCCGCCCACCGCGAGACGGCGGACGATCGCCAGGCCGATGCCCGACGCGCCGCCGGTCACAACTGCCACCCTGCTCAACCGCTCTCCTCCTTCGTAGCGCCGGCCTGTTCCGCCGGCCGGGAACCACCTCGACCGCGGCCAGCGGCTCCAGGCCTTGATGGGCCGGCCGAGGCTGTGGTCTACTCCTTAGTAGTTCACTAATGTAGTTTTTTATAGTGAAGATACGAGTTGCCCGGCTGCCTGTAAAGGCTCACCACGGCAACGGCTCGCCCCCTCGGACTCAGCCACGCAGGAACGCGGAGTAGACCCATGACCGACTTCACCGCCACCGACTACTTCAGCGACGAGTCTGTCGCGGCCGACACCTACCCGTACTTCGACTTCCTCCTCGAGGGCCGGCGGGTGTGGCGGGAGCCGTACCACGGGGTGGTGATGGTGGCCGGGCACGAGGAGGTGCTCACCGTGCTGCGGGACACCGCGACCTTCTCCAACGTCAACATCGTGGCGGGGCCCGGTTTCCGGTTCCCGGTCGAGTTCACCGGCGACGACGTCACCGACCTCGTCGAGCGGCACCGCGACGCGGCGCCGATGAGCGACCAGATCATCACCTTCGACCCGCCGAAGCACACCGCGCACCGCGGGCTGCTGATGGGGCTGATCACGCCGAAGCGCCTCAAGGAGAACGAGGAGTTCATGTGGCGGCTGGCGGACCGCCAGCTCGACGTCATGCTGCCGGGCGGCCGGTGCGAGTTCATCGACGACTTCGCGCAGCCCTACACCCTGCTCGTCATCGCCGACCTCCTCGGCGTGCCCGAGGCGGACCACCCGGCGCTGCTGCGCCGGGCGGGCGTGGGCCGGCGGCTGCTCGGCGACACCGGCGAGGACGAGGGCCGGCCCGATCACCCGCTCGACTTCCTCTACGGCTACTTCGCCGAGCGCATCGAGCAACTCCGGGAGGAACCGCGGGGCGACGTGCTGACCGGCATGGCCCGGGCGACGTTCCCCGACGGCTCGCTGCCGGAGCCGGTGGACGTCGCGCGGATCGCGGCGAACCTGTTCTCGGCCGGCCAGGAGACCACGGTGCGGCTGCTGAGCACCGCCCTGCGGCTGATCTGCGACGAGCCGGGCCTGCAGCAGCGACTGCGGGAGCACCGCGAGCTGATCGGTCGGTTCATCGAGGAGACGCTGCGGATCGAGAGCCCGATCAAGGGCGCGTTCCGGCTGGCGCTGAAGACCACCACCCTGGCCGGGGTGGAGATCCCGGCGGGCAGCAGCGTGATGCTGCTGCACGGGGCGACCGGCCGGGACCCGCGCCAGTTCGAGTGCCCGCACGAGCTGCGCATCGACCGGCCCAACGTCCGCCAGCACATCTCGTTCGGGGCCGGCGTGCACACCTGCCCGGGCGCCCCGCTGGCCCGGGCCGAGGGACGCGTCGTCATCGAGCGCCTGTTCGACCGGACGAACGAGATCCGCGTCTCGGAGGCCGAGCACGGGCCGGCGGGCGCACGCCGTTACGACTACCTGCCGACCTACATGATCCACGGGCTGCGCAGGCTCAACCTGGAGTTCGACTAACCAGGCCTGGCCGCGCCGGGCTGTCTATAGCGGGCGGCCCGGGCACGGGCCCGGCGGCGTCCTGTCTAGCGGAACGCCGTCGTTGACCCGTCACCGGATCCGACGTACTGTCCGAACCTACAGGGTCATAAATGACACTGGAGTTTCAGATTCATCAGCGCGGCTGCCGAGCGTCTGGAGACCCCCGCCATGGCCAAGGAATTCATCGTTTCCGGCGACAGCCACGTCGTCGAACCAGTCGACCTCTACCAGAGGCGCCTCCCCAAGAACATGCGGGACCGGGCGCTGTGGGAAGAAGACACGATCCTCGAGGAGCCGCTGGTGCCGGGGGGGCACACGCAGTTCCGCACCGTGCACACGGCCGGGTACGAGGGCTGGACCGTGTCCCGCTACCGCCAGTTTCCCGGGCCGACGCCCGACGGGCTGCCGTCGAGCATCCTGCGCGACCTGGACCGCGACGGCGTCGACGCGACCATGATGTTCCCCAACCTGTCGTTCTTCGCCCTGTACACCGACGATCACGAGCGGTCGATCGCGCACGCCCGGGTCTACAACGACTGGCTGGCCGAGACCTACCTGCCCTACTCCAACCGGATCCGGCCCGCCGCGGCCATCCCGACCACCGACGCGGCCGACGCGGTCAAGGAGATCGAGCGCGCGGTCCGCCTCGGCCTGACCACGCTCATCCTGCCGGAGATCCCGCAGCCGTTCCCGTACTGGGCCCCGGAGTACGAGCCGATCTGGGCGGCCGCCGAGGCGAACGGCCTGCCCATCTTCATTCACGTGGCCTCGGGCGGCGTCGACTCCCAGGCGGGCACCTCGGCCACCGGCAGCCAGGTCAAGGGCATCCTGACCGCGATGACCATGGGCAAGCAGGAGCTCACCGGCGCGCTGCTGGCCGGGCGCA
>DAHWEX010000362.1 GCA_027326205.1 Actinomycetota bacterium | reverse complement strand
CGACCGGCACGGCCCGGGCTGGGAAGCGGTCACCAACGGAGTCGACGGCGCCCAGGGCTGGCCGCTGTACCTCGACCGCTACGCGGCGCTGCTGAAGGAGGACCGCTGACATGCCGCCCATCGTGACCACCGCCGAGATCGACCGCCCGGCCGCCGACGTCTTCGCCTGCGCCACCGATCCCGCACGCTTCAGCCAGTGGCAGAAGGGCGTGGAGGACGGGCACATGGAGGCCCCTGCCGACGGCCAGGTGCCGACGGTGGGCACCAAATGCATGACGACGCGGCGCATCGGCGGCGCCAGCCGTCCGGTCACCTCCCGGCTATCGCACATCGACCCGCCCCGGACCTAGGGCGTACGCGGCACCGACGGCCCGATCAGGGCGGCGGTCGACGTGCTGGTCGAGCCCGTCACCGGCTCCCGCTCCCGGCTCACCATCAGCGTCGACTTCACCGGCCACGGCATCGGCAAGGTCCTGGTGCCGCTCATGGTCCGCCGCGAAGCGCGCAAGGAGATGCCGGAGAACATGGCACGGCTCAAGCGGCTGATCGAGGAAAGCTAACGCCGGCGTCCTTGCCCCCGGCCGGGGGCGGGAATCAGTCCTGCTTGCGCAGCGCGGCCCAGGTGAACGGCTGGACGATCCCGGCCGGGGTGACGTGCTCCTGCCGGTCCTGGCCGACCAGGCACCACTGGCCGCCCAGCTCGCCTGCGAGCTGATCCGGGGTATAGCGGGCCACGGGGAGGCCCGAGCACTGCTCCGGCCCGTCCGGGGCGAAGCAGCCGAACACGGCGACGGCCCCCGGGCCGGTTGCGGCGCCGAGGGCGCGCAGGTAGTCGCGCCGCTGCTGGGGGGCGGTCAGGAAATGGAACACGGCCCGGTCGTGCCAGGCCCGGTACCGGCGACCGGGCTGCCAGGTCAGGACGTCGGCGGCCAGCCAGCGCACCTGCCCGGCCCGCGGCCCGAGGCGCTGCCGGGCGTACTGCATTCCCGTCTCGGAGACGTCGAGGACGGTGACGTCGCTGAATCCCCGGTCCAGCAGTGCCTGCGCCAGGGGCGACGCGCCGCCGCCCACGTCGATCACGGCATCGGCCGCCGTTACCCCTGCCGAGCCGAGCATCCGCAGCGACATGGCCGGCTCCTGCTCGAACCAGCTCCGGGTGGCCTCTCCCCGGGCGTAGGCGCCGTCCCAGCGGGACGCGGCACCCGGCTCAGCGGCCATCAGGCACTTCCGCCCAGGCGACGAAGATGCCGATGCTGGCTGAGACCCCGACCGAGGTCCTAGAGACGATGCTTCATTGCGTGCCCAGCGACGCGTACCCGTACCCGGCCAGCCGGCTCTGCCCGAAGTAGCCCTCGACCTGCGCGGGGGTGAACCCGAGCCAGACATCGGCCTGCTCGGCCCGCATCCACTCATACGGGTGCTCGACCTCGTCGGTGACCGCGATCATCCCGCCCGGCCGCACCACCCGGGCCATCTCACCCAGCATCCGGCCAGGATCGGGCGCGTGGTGCAGCACCATGTTCGCGACCGCGACGTCCACGCTCCCGTCAGCGAAGGGCAGCCTCTCCAGCTCCCCCTGAACCAGCTGGACGTTCCCGGCGTCCAGGGCAGCGAGGTTCCGCGCGGCAACGGCCAGCATCGCCGGGGAGTTATCGATCCCGGTCACCGTCCCGGCCCGCCCGGCCAGCCCCGCAGCCACGAACCCGGTGCCCGTTCCCACGTCGACCACCCGCGAGGCCGCGGTAACCCGGCCGTGCTCAGCGAGGGCATCGATCACGTCCTCGTTGTAGAAACTCGAACGCATGTCGTCCCACTGGGCCGACACCTGCTCGAAAAACGCCCTCACGCCGCGGCTGTCCACGCCCCCCAGTCTGGCACCGGCCGCAGCCGCGGAAAAGCGGGGGTGGTCCAGCCGGGCCACGTTCAGAGGGATCGTCATGGCCTAGCGCTCAGCCGCGCTGTCCTGCAACGGATCCGGCACAGGCTGCCTTCCACGGCGCGGCAGGGCCGCGTCGGCACCTCGACGTCGAGAGCCAGGGCCAGCACCCTGCCGGCCATCCACAAGATCCTGAATTCAGGAAGCCGTCAAGCCCGGTCGGCCTTGCCCGCGCGATCCCGGAGGCGGACATCGCCGCGCCCCGGAGATAATCCATCAAACAGGATCGACGTATTGTCCGGTGCATGGAGCCTGATGCCCAGCCCGCGCCCCCGCCGTTCGCGCGGCTGGCGGGGCACCCGCTGCGCTGGCGGCTCCTGCGAGAGCTGGCATGCAGCGACCGCCGGGTGCGGGAGCTGGCGGCGCTGGCCGGCCAGCCGCAGAACCTCGTCTCCTACCACCTGGCCCAGCTGCGGGCCGGCGGGCTGGTGACGGCCCGGCGCAGCAGCTACGACGGCCGCGACTCCTACTACCGCCTCGACCTGGAGCGGTGCGCCCTGTCGCTCGCGGCGGCCGGGACCGCGGTGCACCCCGGGCTGCGCCTCGGTCCCGCGCCGGCCCCGCCCGCGGAGGGCGGCTCCCGCCAGCGGGCGGCGCTGTTCCTGTGCACCGGCAACAGCGCCCGGTCCCAGGTGGCCGAGGCACTGGCCCGGGACCGGTCCGGCGGCCGGGTCCAGGCGTTCAGCGCGGGCAGCCGCCCCAAACCGATCCACCCCCACGCGGTCCGCGTCATGGCAGAGCGCGGGATCAGCCTGGTCGAGCAGCGGCCCAAGCACCTCAGCGCGCTCGCCGGGCGGCGGTTCGATTACGTGATCACCCTGTGCGACCGGGTGCGAGAGGTGTGCCCGGAGTTCCCCGGCCATCCCGGCTACCTGCACTGGAGCATCCCCGACCCGGCCGCCGCCGGCGGCGCGGGCGAGGACGCCTAGACCAGGACGGTTCGCTGCCCGGTGCGGCAGGCACGCCGGATGTCGTCGCGGAGCACGTTCGCGTCGAGAACGACCGGCGGCGGGCCCAGCAGGATGTCTGCCGGGAACGCGCCCTGCGGACCGGGAAACCGGATGGGCGCGACCGCACTGTACTTGTGCATGCCGGCGACCATGCCGCGGACGAGGCGCGCGGCGTCCTCCGGCGAGGCCAGTCCGTTCTCCACGAACATCAGGCTACTGAAAGTCGCAGCTCCGGTAACCGGTTAACACCGGGCATTACACTCAGCCGCCCGGGGCCTGATCTGGATGCCGCACTACACGACCGCCCGACTCTCCTGTGTCCACCCCGCCAAATCGGCACCGCCCGGGGGCACAAAGTGAGCCGACAGGCTGTGGTCAGGACCAGGCCGGGGTGAACTCGCGCGGCGACGGTGCCGAGCAGGAGCGCCGTGGTGGCCTCCACTGCTAGCGCAGACGGCCCGGTGCGCCGACCTGACATCCGGCTGTCGGGACCGACCTGACACTGGACCGGCATAATGTAACCAAATAGAACTTAAATATAACCGCTAAGCGATTACATTTGTCCTGTGACTACGGAAGACCTGGATGGACTGGTCCGCGAGCTGAGAGCTACGGGCGGAGACACGGCTTCGGTGGAGGTCAAGTCAGCAGCCGGGGGCCTGCCCGCCTCCATTTCGTCCACGCTCAGCGCCCTGGCGAACCTTCCCGGCGGCGGCCTGGTCATCCTGGGCCTTGATGAGCGTACTGGCTTCCGCCCTGTTCCGCTCGCCGATCCCCAAGCGCTCAAGCAGGGACTCGCCGCCAAGGCGCGCAGCTTCAGCCCGCCCGTCCGGCTCACGATTGAGGACGGGATGGTCGACGGGGCGCCCGTCATCGTCGCCCGGGTCCGCGAGTGCGACAGCTCCGCCAAGCCTTGCCGCGTTGCTTCCTCGGGCGAGTCGTTCCTGCGTGGCTACGACGGGGACTACAGGCTGTCCGACCTCGAGGAGCAGGCGTTCCTGGCTGTCAGGAGGCCGCCTCTGTTCGACCGGGCGCCCGTGGCCGACGCCACTACAGACGATCTCGACCCCGGGCTGACAGCGGCCTTCATCGAGACCGCGCGCGACCGCGATCCCTACGGGCTCGGGCGGTTCGATGACGACTCCGAGCTGCTCGCCCGGGCAGGAGTCACGACCCGGGACAGAATTCCCACGGTGGCCGGCATCCTCGCTCTCGGCGTGTATCCGCAGCAGTGGTTCCCGCGGTACGTCATCCAGCTGGCGGCCGAGCCACAGGTAGACGATCCTCCGGGCACCAGGGCCAGGAACCAGGCGACCCTCTCCGGGCCGATCCCCCGCATGCTGGAGTCCGCGATGGCCTGGGCCAGGCGGAACTTCGACACCACGATCGTGTCCGAACCGGACGGGACCGTGCACGACCAGCCCGCCTACCCGCTCACCGCGTTCCGTGAGCTCGTCGCCAACGCCCTAGTCCACCGTGACCTCGATCACTGGTCTGCCGGGCGGGCGGTCGAAGTGCGGCTGCGGCGCGACCGCCTTGTCATCTCCAACCCAGGCGGACTCTACGGAATCACGGCCGACCGTCTCGGC
>DAHWEX010000355.1 GCA_027326205.1 Actinomycetota bacterium | reverse complement strand
AGGTCCCGGTCAAGGCCGGCGACCTGGTGAGCTTCGGCAGCCTCGAAGTCATCCTCGCCCCGTCTGCCCCGGGGGAGTGATCCTCCGGGTGACGGGCGGTCCGTAGCCCGGGGCGCCTCGGGCCGCGGCTAGGCGAGGCCGCTGCCGCCGCCGCGGCGGCCAGTGCGACGACCGCGCTGCCTCTCACGTGTTTCTATTCGCTAGGCTCTTAACCGTGACAACGGTTTTGCTCGTACGGCACGGCCTGACCGCGACGACGGGGCAGTTGCTGACCGGCTGGACTCCGGGCGTAGGGCTTGACGAGCGCGGCCGGGCGCAGGCGAAGGCGCTCGGCGAGCGGCTCGCCCCCGTGCCGCTCGACGCGGTCGTCAGCAGCCCGCTTGACCGCTGCCGCCAGACCGTCGAGGAGATCGTCGCGGCCCGGGCGGGGCACATGGCCGCTCCGGTCACCGAGGACCGGGTGGGGGAGTGCAAGTACGGCGACTGGACGGGCAAGCCGCTGAGGGAACTGGAAAAGGACCCGCTCTGGCCCGTCGTCCAGGCGCATCCGAGCGCCGTGCGCTTTCCGGGGCCCGGTGGCGAGTCCATGCTGGACATGCAGCACCGGGCTGTCTCCGCCATCAGGGAGTGGAACGCCCGGCTCGGCCAGGACGCGACCTACCTGATCTGCTCCCACGGTGACGTGATCAAGGCGATCGTCGCCGACAGCCTCGGGCTCCACCTCGACCAGTGCCAGCGCGTCATCGCCGACCCCTGCTCGCTGACCGTGATCCGCTACACCCCGTTGCGGCCCTTCCTGCTAAGGCTGAACGACACCGGCGGTGGCGTCGACGACCTGCTGCCGCGCCCGAAGCCGGCGGACGGCGGCAACGCCCAGAGCAGCACTAGCGATGCCGTGATCGGCGGCGGCGCGGGTGCGGTTGTCCCCCGGGAGGACGACCCGCCGTGCCCCCCGGGGCCAGGCACCGCCCCAGGCGCGGAAGGATAGGACTTATGCCGGTCTTTTACTATGACCCGCCGGACAGGTTCGTGGCCGGCTCCGTCGGGCAGCCCGGGGACCGCACGTTTTACCTGCAGGCGACCTCGGTCGGCCGGGTGACGAGCGTCGTCTTGGAGAAGTTCCAGGTGAGCCTGCTCGCCGAGCGGATCGACGAACTCCTCGACGAGGTACTGCGCCGCACCGGCGACTCGGCCGAGATCCCCGAGACCGCCCCGGCGTTGCTGCGCGACGACGGGCCGCTCGACCTGCCGCTGACCGAGGACTTCCGGGTGGGCCCGATCGCCCTGGCGTGGGACAGCGACGGCGACCGGGTCGTTATCGAGGCGCAAGAGGAGAGCGACGCCCCGGTAGAGCCGCTGTCAGACGACATCCCGGCCGACGGCCCCGGGGTGCTCCGGGTCAGGATCACCCCGAGCGCCGCCCGCGCGTTCGCGCAGCGCGCGCTCAACCTGGTCGCGGCGGGCCGCCCGCCGTGCCCGCTGTGCGGGCTGCCGCTCGACGCGAACGGCCACGTCTGCCCGCGGCAGAACGGCCACCGGGCCGCCCGTGCCTGACAACGCCGCGGCCCGGGGCTCCGGCGCCTTCCCGGGCGACGACCTCCCCGAGGGGGAACGAGAAGCGCTCGAACTGCTTGAGCGCGGCACGCTGACCGTGGAGGGGCGACTCGTCGACGCCTCCAACGCCACCCTGTTCTGCACCGTGAAGTCCCACGGGACGGCGGCGCACTGCGTGTACAAGCCCGTCGCGGGGGAGCGCCCGCTCTGGGACTTCCCGCACGGCACCCTGGCCGGCCGGGAGGTCGCCGCCTACGCGGTGTCCCGGGCGGGCGGCTGGAACTTCGTCCCGCCCACGGTCATGCGGGACGGCCCGTACGGCCCCGGCATGTGCCAGCTCTGGATCGACCTGGACGAGGCCGTCGACCTGATCGGCCTCGCGCGCCGCACGGACTACCTGCCGCTCCGCGAACTGGCGGTCTTCGACGCGGTCATCAACAACGCCGACCGGAAGATCGGGCACCTGCTCCCGGTGCCCGACGGGCACCTGTACGGCTGTGACCACGGAGTCTGTTTCGCGGAGGAGTACAAGCTCCGCACGGTCCTGTGGCAGTGGCGCGGCAAGCCGCTGCCCGACCGTGCCGTGGAGACCCTGCGCCGCCTGTCCGCGGCCCTGGGCGGCGGCTGGCTGGCCGAAGACCTGGCCAGGCACCTGACCCGCGCCGAGATCGCCGCGACGGCCGCCCGCGTCGACCTGATGCTCGCCAGCCGCGTCCACCCGTTTCCGTCGGAAGACTGGCCCTCCGTCCCCTGGCCCCCCTACTGAGAAGGCCGGGTCCGGCGGAGCGCCGGACCTGGCGGGCCCTGACCGGCCCGCCGCGTACCGGACGGCTTAACCTAATCGCCGTCGCTGTGGTCGGTGCGGCGGCGCAGGTAGCGCTCGAACTCGCGGGCGATGGCGTCGCCTGACGCCTCGGGCAGGTCCGTCGCGTCCTTGGCCTCTTCGAGCGTCCGCACGTAGTCGGCGACGTCCGAGTCCTGCTGGGCCAGCTCGTCCACCCCGCGCTCCCAGGCCCGGGCCTCCTCGGGCAGGTCCGCCTGCGGCAGCGGCGCGTCGAGCACGTCCTCCACGGCACGCAGCAGCGCGAGCGTCACCTTGGGCGACGGGGACTGTGCGACGTAGTGCGGGACCGACGCCCACAGCGAGACCGTGGAGATGTCAGCGGCCGCGCACATGTACTGCAGGACCCCGACGATCCCCGATGAGCCCTTGTAGTCGGTCGGCTCGGAGGCCGCGGCGTGCAGCAGCTTGGTCTCGGATCCGCTGACCTGAACCGGGACCGGCCGGGTGTGCGGGGAGTCGGCGAGCAGCGCCCCGACGAGGATCAGGGACTCGACGCCGAGCTCGGTGAGCCCGCCGATGAGCTCGTCGGTGAACCCACGCCAGCGCATGTTCGGCTCCACGCCGTGCACGAGCACGATGTCCCGGGACAGCCCCGTGTCCGAGGCGCGAGCGAGAGACAGTCGCGTGGTCGGCCAGACGAGCCGCTCGGCCTTCCCCTCGATCACCTCGATGACCGGCCGGTTGACCTGAAAGTCGTAGAAGTCATCGGGGTCGATCGCGGCGATCGGGGTGGATTCCCACGAGATGCCCAGGTGGTTGACGACAGCGCTCGCGGCTTCCGCCGCATCGTTCCACCCTTCGAACGCGGCGATTGCCACCGGGTTGACGAGCGGGCCGTCGACGTCGCTGAACTTGATGACTTCACCTCCGCTGTAGTCGCGGGCTGATGCCCGTGACTACAGCCTACGTGTCCAGAGCACCCTGGCGTGTGACCTGTGGCAGGCACAGTTTCACGCCGTTAATTTTGTTCTCTTGCCACTAAGGTCTACGCTCAGTAAACCTATGAGCGGGCTAGCCATTGAAGAGGCTACCGAGCGTTCCGCTGGGTACCCGGCCCGGTCGGCCCGGTCGGCCCGGTCGGCCCGGGTGCCAGGCCGACGGCCCTCGGCCACGTCACCTGCCGCGAACTGCGCGACTCCTATTACCCGAACGCGGCCGGCCGGCTGCGCGGCGGCGCGGACGCTGATCACCGAGGCGTCCGACGCGATCGTCGTGCACCGCCCCGAGGCGAGGTACTTCAGCGTTGAGCCGTCCAGATAGCCTGATCGGTGTGCCAAATGAGCTAGAAGCGGTGCTGTTCGACATGGACGGGCTGCTCGTGGACACCGAGCCGCTCTGGTTCGAGACCGAGACGGAGGTCATGGCCCGCCTTGGCGCTCCCTGGAGCACCGAGGACCAGCGGCACCTCCTTGGCGGGTCCATGGAGAAGACCGTCGCGTACCTCCTTGCCAAGTCGGCGAGACCAGCGTCCCCGGCGGAGGTCGCCCGCTGGATGATCGACGGCATGCTCAGCCGGGCCGCCGCGGGCCGGGTCGTCGTCCGCCCGGGCGCCCGTGAGCTGCTCGCGGAGGTGGCGGCGTCCGGCACCCCCTACGCCCTGGTGACGTCGTCCGAGCGCGAGTTCGCCGACGCCGTCCTCGCGGGCACCGGCCTGCGCTTCCCTGTCACGGTCTGCGCCGCGGACGCCCCGGCTACCAAGCCCGCGCCCGACCCCTACCAGCAAGCCGCCAAGCTGCTGGCCGCCACCCCGGAGAACTGCGTAGCCCTCGAAGACTCGCCCAACGGCGTAGCCAGCGCCACCGCCGCCGGCTGCAAGGTGGTAGCCGTCCCGTCCCTTCTCCCCATTCCCCCGGCGCCGGGCCGCCTGGTGGCCTCCTCCCTGGCCACCGTCTCCCTGTCCACCCTCCGCGCCCTGGCCGCCGCCTGACCGGCCCCGGTGGCGCCCGGTGCGGCTGTCGCCCGGGCTCCAGGGACAAGGCGTCGGCGCCGGCCAAGTTCTGGCCTTTT
>DAHWEX010000353.1 GCA_027326205.1 Actinomycetota bacterium | reverse complement strand
CGGTCCCGGTCGCTGAGCCGCTCGTCATCGGCGAGTCGCGCGTAGCCGCGGGCCGCGGCCTGGAGCTCGCCGCCCATCTCGGACACGACGGTCAGGGAGAGCTCGACCTGCGCGACGCGGCGCGGGATGTCCAGTTCGCCGTAGAGCGACAGCGCCCGGCGGTAGGAGCTCATGGCGGACTGCGGGCCTCGCAGCTTGCCCTGGTCGCGGTGCGCGTCGCCGAGCAGGGTCAGGGACCGGGCGTGCAGGTACAGGCCCCTGGTGTCCAGTTGCCCGGCCGGCAACCGGGCCAGCCAGAAGATCCTCGCCCTGGACCCGGCACCCTCAGCCTCCTGACCTGCACGAACGCCACCGCCTAGTGACACGCCCCGTCACTGGGCTTTTTGGCGTTCCCACAGCTCTATGCCTATTTTTCGGTCACTAGGCAGAAGGAATTCTGCGGAACCCAGGTGTCTGCGGAGTTCCGGGAAGGCTGGCGGACGCTTCATCGGCCCCGTAGAGGTCGACCGCGCTCAGCAGGTCAAGCAGCAGGCTGCTGTCCAGATGCGCCTCGGGGTCCCAGCAGGCCAGGATCTCGTCGAGCGTGCGGGCGTAGAAGCGGATGGTCGCGGTGATCCCCGCCCGGCTGTACGGGGTGGGCGCGGCGGCGAGCCGGGTCGCCCACTGGTCCCAGCGGCTGCCTCCATGACGATGGTGGTTTGTCCCGGCGTCGCGGTCGCGGAGCAGCATGGCGATCACGAGGACGTGCCGGGCCAGCTGCAGCGTGAGGTGAGCGCCGATGAGGACATCGCCCCGCGCTGCTTTGACCGCAGCGAGAACCGCCTCAAAGCGGAAGTCGGCCAGCGTCTCGGCTACTGCCTCACCGGGCCCTTGGCGCTGCCCAGGTTCCAGGGCCTGCCCGGTGCCGTTCGAGGGTTCTGCGGACACGGCGGAGCCCTCTGCCGTCCCGCCGCCGACAGCGAGTGCACGCGACGAGGCCAGCCCGCCATGCCGTGAGACGGCAGCACATCATCCACTCAGAGCACAATTCAAATCAACAGAAAACTACTGTCCCAGCAAAGGTTGACAGGCCGTTTCGTATGAGTATTCGGAAGTGCTGTGAGAGTGCCTGGCGTGGTCGCCAGCGTCGGCGGTCTTACTGGACGTTCACCACGACTTCGGTGCCGCCGGGGGAAAATACCAGGTGGACGGTGGGCTTGCCCGGGCCGGCCAGGGTGACGGTGAGCGTTGCACTGCCGCCGGCCGCCAGTGTGCCGGACGTAGGGGAGATGACCACCTTCTTCTCCAGGCCGGGCGGCTCGGAGACGGACCAGGCGACGGGGCCGCCGGACGCGGCGAGCGTGATGGTCGCGCTAGCGGGGGGCACCAGGTCGACCGTCAGCGGGGTCACGCTCAGCGTGCCGGCCGCCGCCGACGTGCTGGCCAACGCGGAGGGCGATGCGGCGGCGGACGCGGACGCGGACGCGGCTGGGGCCGCGGAGACCCGGGAGGGAGCGCTCGCGCTCGTCCCCGCCGCCCTCGGCGTGGCGGATACCGCTGCCGTGCTGGCGGCTACCCCCGTGGAGTTACCTGGGCGGGGAGCCTGAACGCTGGCTACCGTCTTAGGCGTGGCCACGGCTACGGTTGCGGTTGCTCGGTCGGCCGGCGGCGGCGTGCCATGGTGCGGGGGGACGGCTACCACGGCGATGGCGGACGCGACTGCCGCTGCCGTCCCGGTTGCCGCGCCCGCGTGCGCCAGACGGGTCTGCCACCACGCCCTTGGCGGGGCTAGCGGCACGGGGAACCCGCTGCTCCCGAACGTCAACGCGCCCGCGGCCGCGCCGTGCGCCGCCGACGCGGGCGAAGCCCCGAAAACCGCCTGAAGCACCTGGTGCCGGAAGCCGTACGGCAGTGCTGCGGCCGCGGCGATGCCGAGGAACGCCGAGGGCACCATTTCCTGGCGCTGCCGCCCGGCGCAGACGCCGCATGTCGTGGCGTGCCGGTTAAGGCGCTTGCGCAGCAGGACGGTGAGCCGGCCGTCCCAGCCTGCGAGAAGCGCGTCGAGCGCTGGGCAGTCCCGGCGGCCGACGCGGGCCAGGACCAGCGCGGACAGCGAGGTTTCCAGCCGGTCCTGGGCACGTGACAACAGCGCGCTTGCGTGGCGTGGGGAAATCCCTAGCACCTGGGCGACATCGCCGTTGCTCAGGTCATGACGGAGGCGCAGTTCGAGCACCTCCCGGTCGGCGGGCCCAAGGCCGTCGATGGCGTCGCGCACCTGGGCGCGCACGTCCGCCCGGTCCTGGCGTGCCGCCACGTCCGCCGTGTCGTCCGCCACGTCCTGCGCCGCCTCGAAGGGCACCCGTTGCCTGCCGTGCCGCAACCGCTTCCGGCACTCGTTGCGCGCTACCGCGTAAAGCCACGGCCGCAGCAGCGCCGGGTCGCGCAGCCTGGACACGTTGGTCGCCGCGATGACAAAGGTGTCCTGCACGACATCAGCGGCGTCGGCTGGCTCGCGCAGCATCGTGGTGCAGAAGCTGTACAGCGGTGCCGCGTACCGGTCGTACGCCGCGGCGAGTCCCGATGGATCACCCGCCACGATGGCCGAGACGACCTCCCTATCGTGCATGGCAATAAGGTAGTGACCCGGCATGCCTTTTATCGACAGGTACCGGCAAATGTCCCCATTAGGTAAGTGACAGCGGACTCCAGGACCTGCCGAAGTGGCGGGATGCCACCGGTCACGGTTCGCGCGACCAGCGCGAAGCTTCCCTGTCTTCCGGACGAGGCGCAGCTTGCCCGGGTGGAATCTCCGGGTGCGGACAGCGGCCCTCGCCGCGGGAAGCGGAGTTCCGCGGCTGTGATTTGGCGCGCGTCCCTCCCGCTCGCTTAGTTCCAACCGGAGAGGGGGCTGCGGCGTCGTACTGGTCAGCGGTAACAGAAATTGACGCGTTATCTGGGAGGTCTCGTGAAGAATGCGCTGCTGGCCATCGCGCTGCTCGGCGCGGGTGGGCTCGCCGCGGGATGCGCGGCTTCGTCAACGTCAGCCGCCGCCCCGGCGAGTTCTGCGGCAATTTCCCCGTCTGGCGCATCGGGTACCGGCGCCAGTGCCAGTGCCGCCGGCGCGTCGACGTCTGCTGCCCCGACGGGGACCGCGGGAGCGGGTTCCGCCGCATCGGGGACCACGGCGTGCACGTCGGCTGACCTTCAGGTCAGCCTCGGCGGGGGCGCCGGCGCGGGCATGTCCCAGAACCACACCGGCCTGCAACTGCGGAACACCGGGTCGTCGGCGTGCGCGCTGTACGGGTATCCCGGCGTCTCCTGGGTCGCCGGCGCGGACGGCCACCAGGTGGGCGCGGCGGCGGTGCGGCAGGCGGATCCCACGGGGAGCGCGGAGAGGACCGTGACCTTGGCGCCGGGCGCGGTGGCGTCGGCGCCGCTCGACATCGTGGACGCCGCGGTGTTCTCACGTTCGCAGTGCAAGCCGGTCCCGGTTCGCGGGCTGCGGGTGTACCCGCCGGGCCAGCGGGCGGCGCTGTTCCTCCCGCTGCCGACGGAAAGCGGCGGGTACGGCGAGTGCTCGGGCGCCACCCCGGACCCGGCGCTCACCATCGGCTACCTGCAGGCGGGAGTCCAGCCGGGCGGCGGAGGCCAGGGGTAGGCCGCTCCGGTTCCCCGGCCAGGCGGTGGCCGGGCGTCAGCGGCTCGCGGCGGGGGCGCAGGTACTCGCCCAGCGGATGCGGCTCCTCTTTCATGCCTGCCAGGCTAGGCAGCAGGCGCGGCGTGCCTGTCCCTGGCACTACCAGGACCGGCAGGGCACTGTTTCGCGTTCCCGGGGTCGAGCATGCTTGGCGCCAGGGGCAGTTCACCTGAGGGAAAGGAATACACACCATGGCTCAGCCGCGCGTTCTGGTGACCGGGGGAGCGGGGTTCATCGGCGGGCACGTCGTCCTCGCGGCGCTCGCCCAGGGGTACCGGGTGCGGACCACCGTGCGGTCGCTGGACCGGGAGGGCGCCGTGCGCGCTTCCCTGGCCGGGGTCGGCCTGACGGCCGCGGACCACCTTGAGTTCGCCGCCGCCGACCTGACTCGCGACGACGGCTGGCCGGCGGCGCTCGACGGGATCGACTACGTCATCCACGTCGCCTCGCCGGTCATGCCGGGTCACGTCGAGGACGAGCAGGAGTTGCTGGTCCCGGCCCGTGACGGCGCGCTGCGCGTGCTGCGGGCGGCCCGCGACGCCGGCGTGCCGCGCGTGGTGCTCACCTCGGCGTTCCACGCGGTCGCCTGGGGTCACCCGCACGATGACCACGTGTTCACCGAAGCGGACTGGACCGTGCTCGACGGGCCCGGCACCGACGCCTACGGGCGCAGCAAGACGCTCGCCGAGCGGGCGGCGTGGGACTTCGCCGCCGCCGCGGGCGGGGAACTGGAGCTGACCACGCTGCTCCCGGTCGCGGTGCTCGGGCCGCTGGTGAACTCGTCGGTCAGCGGCGCCAGCCGGGTGATCCGGCAACTCCTCGCCGGCCAGCTCCCCGGGCTGCTGAACCTGTACTTCCCGGTCGTCGACGTGCGTGACGTCGCCGCCGCCCACGTCACCGCCATGACCGCGCCCGGGGCAGCCGGCCAGCGGATCCTGCTGGGCAGCGACCCGGCCCTCTCGATGGCCGAGATCGCCGGCCTGCTGCGGGCCCGGCTCGGCCAGGCCGCGGCCCGGGTTCCGGCCGAGAGCGTCCCCGACGAGACCGTGCGGGCCGGCGCCGCCACCAGCCCTGCCCTGCGCTCGGCCGCGGCGGACCTGGGCTACGCCCGCCGCTTCTCCACCGAGAAGGCGCGCCGGGTGCTGGGCTGGAATCCCCGCCCGAGCGCGGACGCCGTCATCGCCGCCGGCCAGAGCATCCTCGACCGGGGCCTGGCCGGCTCGTGACTTCCCGCGCCCAAGCGCTCCGGCGTTCACCGGCGGCTGATGCGTATGCACCCGCGAGCAGGTAAAACTTGACCCTATCGAAGTTAATCGCTGTTCACTAACATGATGACGGTCGACGCGATTCGGCCCCCCTGGCCCAGGGGGGCCTGCTTTGAGGAGTCTGACGATGCCGTCACCAGCTGAGATTCACCGCAACCTCATTCAGCGCGTCAATGTCGGCGACAGCCTGACCAGGACCGCCGCCCGCTACCCGGATGCGCTGGCGCTGGCCGACGGGAACCGCCGGGTCACCTACCGTGAGTTCAACCGCGCCGTCAACCGCTTCGCGGCCGGCCTGAGCGGCCGCGGGTACCGGCGCGGCGACGCGCTCGCCCTCGCCTCGGGCAACAGCATCGAGTTCCTCGTCACCTATTACGCCTGCGCCAAGCTCGGCGTGGTCTGCGTGCCGGTCAACCTGGGCTGGCGGCCCGACGAGGTCGGCTATGTCCTGGGGCACAGCCGGTCCCGCGGCATCGTCATCGAGAGCCAGCTGGTCCCGGCGCTGGCCGAGGTCATCGGCAAGCAGGAGGGCGTTGCCGACGTCATCGTGGCTCCCGGGACCGACACGGAAACCACTGCCCGTTCGGTGGATATCCCAGGGTCCCTCGACTTCGCGGACGTCATGGCCGACGACGACGCGGAGCCCGGGTGCTTCGTCGGCGACCGGGACCCGCTCAGCTACCTCTACACCAGCGGGACCACGTCCTTCCCCAAGGGGGTCGTCGGCAACCACACGTCGATCTACCTGGAGTCCCTGTCGGTGGCGGTGGAGGCCCGGTTCAACGAGACCGACCGGTTCGCCGCGATGATGCCGATGTTCCACACGGCCCAGCTCAACTGCCACTGCACGGCCGCCGTCATGGTCGGTGCCGCGCTGTTCATCGAGCGGGGCTTCGACGCCGGCCGGCTTCTCGGGCTGATCGAGTCGGAGCGGATCACCCAGATCTTCGGGCTGCCGATGATGTTCCGGGCGATGCTCGACCACGCTGACATCGACCGCCGGGACCTGTCCAGCCTGCGCCGGGCCATGTACGCGATGGCGACCATGCCGGAGGCCCAGCTGCGCCGCTGCCTGGAGCGGTTCGGCTGCGACTTCTACCTGCTGTTCGGGCAGACCGAGATGAGCCCGACGTCGACCCTGTTCCGGCCCGAGCACCAGCTCAGCCACGCCGGCGCGGTCGGCACGCCGGTGGTCAACGTGCAGGCCGCGATCATGGACGAGCGGGGAAACCTGCTCCCGCCGGGGGAGGACGGCGAGATCGTCTACCGGGGCCCGCACACCCTCACCGGCTACCTGGACAACGAGGAAGCGACCAGCGCGGCGTTCGAGCACGGCTGGTTCCACTCCGGCGACATCGGCCACTTCGACGCCGACGGCATCTTGTGGTTCACCGACCGCCGTAAGGACGTCATCAAGACGGGCGGCGAGAACGTCGCGTCGATCGAGGTCGAGAAGGCCATTTACGCCGCGGACGAGAACATCGCGGAGGCCGTAGTGATCGGCCTGCCGCACGAGCGCTGGACCGAGGCGATCACCGCGATCGTCGTTCCCGCGCCCGGGACCCGGGTTGACGAGGAAGACCTGCTGCGCCGGGTGAAGGAGCGGCTGGCCGGCTTCAAGGTCCCCAAGGCGGTCGTCGCCGTCGGCGAGCTGCCCAGGACCTCAACCGGGAAGATCCAGAAGAACGTCCTGCGCGACCGCTACGCCGGCTACTACGAC
>DAHWEX010000311.1 GCA_027326205.1 Actinomycetota bacterium | reverse complement strand
CCCTCACCACCGAGTTCGACCGCCGGGCCCGCACGGCGTGGCGGCAGCAGTGAAAGCGGCAGCCACATGACGATAAGTACAGGCCAGGGCCAGGCCCCTACCGGCTTCCGGATCGCCCCGGTTGGGCCGTTCCTGCTCAGGGACTACGGCGACGAGGATCCGGGAGACCTGGCGGTGCTCCGCGGCCTTCTCGGAGAGATCATCACGCAGCACAAGGTGCTCATCCCCGGCAGCATGAACCGCCTCATGATCCAGTGGCACGCGGACTTGCACCGGGCGATCGAGGCCGCGAGCGGAAAGCAAGCACAGCGCACTCAATGACGAGACGACACGAAAGGGCCTTCCGATGGATGCTGGCACCGTGACCGAACTGGTGGACAAGAGCCTGCGGAACCTGCGGGAGAACCGGGGTGACGCGGCCAGGTGGCTGGCGGTCGAAGTCCTGCTGGGCGACCCGGGTGCGCTCGGGGACGACGAACTGGTGAACCGGCTTCACGGCCTTCAGGACCGGCTGGAGGAAGTAACCCGGGCCCGGTACGGCGTGGTGTAAGAGGCAGCCGCACTTCGTGACCATCGGTGCCGCCGACTGCCCCGCCCGCGCGTCTTTGCACACGAGCGGCCCATGATCACGTCCTGTTCGGGGCTTTTGTCGCGCCCGCGCTTAAGCGAAGAGGCTGGACACCCGAGGGTGCCGGGCGCACGGAGCGGACAAATGCCGCGAAAGCCGCACGCGGCGAGCCGACATGAAGAAGTGCTGCCGTCGTGCTGAGAGGAGCGGGGGCGGTGCCTTCCGCCTCCGCGCCCCGGTCATGGGACGGAGAGCGTGAAACGACGAACCGTTCGGTATGACCGTTTGGCTCTTGACCTTCGGTGTGTAGGTCTTGATCTTCGCCTTCGTTCTAAGGTTTTGGTTTTGACCTTCGGGATGAACGGTCCGGGCTTGACCTGGACGGGTCAGCTGATCTCGATTAGCTTTTCGCGGACCGCGATCATCACGGCTTCCATCCGGGAGTGGATCTGGAGCTTCTCCAGGATGTTGCGGACGTGGTTCTTCACCGTGTTCTCCGAGATGAACAGCTCCTTGGCGATGTCGCGGTTGTTCAGGCCGCGGGCGACCAGGCGGAGCACCTCCATCTCGCGGTCGGTCAGCTTCGGCGCCAGCATGTGCTTGGCTGGCTCATCTTCGGCGTCCCGGCGGGCCAGGGTGGCGAACTCGGTGAGCAGCTTGCCCGCCATCGACGGGTTGATGAGCGACTGGCCGCCGTGCACGGAGCGGACCGAGTCGGCTAGCTCGTCGAGCGGTATGTCCTTGAGCAGGTAGCCGCTGGCGCCGGCCCGGATCGCCTCGAACAGGTCGTCGTCCTCGTCGCTGATCGTGAGGATCACGATCTTGGCCGACGGGGCGACCTCCTTCATCCGGCGGGCGGCCTCGATGCCGGTCATCTTCGGCATCCGGATGTCCATGAGCACGACGTCGGGGACGACCTCGCTGGCGAGCTTGACGGCCTCCTGGCCGTCCGAGGCCGCGCCGACGAGCTCGAGGCCGGCCTCCCCCTGCAGGACCACCTCCAGGCCCCGCCGGAAAAAGGCGTGGTCGTCCGCGATCATCACCCTGATCGGATCGGTGCCCGCGTCCGCGTCCGCGTCCGCGTCGGATGCCTGGGGCGCGGGGGGTTCCGGTGCCGGCTGGGGGACAGGGGGCACACTCTTCCGGGCCGCAAGAGACCGTTCGGTCACGGCCACTCCTTCCGCAGCGTTCGCAGTTCACGCACAGGATAGGACATGTCACTAAAGCTACGCGTACCGCCCTGGTCGTGCCAGGGCGGGACGCGATTTGCCGGTACGCAATTGCGTTTCAGCCCGCGGATTCGTCGACGAGCCGGATGACGCCGTAGTCGTAGCCGCGGCGGCGGTACACCACGGAGAACTTGCCGCACTGGCTGTCGTGGTAGGCGAAGAAGTCGTGGCCCACCAGTTCCATCTCCAGGAGCGCGTCGTCGATCGTCATCGGGTGCGAGGCGTGGAACTTCTCCCGGACGACCAGCGGGCCGTCGCCCACCATCTGCACCGGCACGACGCCGGAGACGGACTCCTGCGCCTCGGCCTCGTCGCGGAAGCCCTCGAAGTCCGTGGCCATGTCGTCGGCGAAGTCCGGGAGCGGCAGCACCGCCTCCGGGCGGCGCTGCCCGTTGGGCCTGGCCGCGACCTTCGCCGCCGCCCGCGCGCTCGGCTTGCCGTTGGCCCTGCCGTTCGCCCGGCGGCCGACGGGCGTGCCGGCCAGCATCGCCGCGTCGTCCGGCCAGGGAATGGCCGGGATGTCGACGTCGGCCAGCGAGGCCGCTTCCGCCGCCATGAGGCTGGCCTCGGCCGGCGCTGCGGCCACGGCGGCGAGCGCGTCGGTGGAGCGCACGGTCAGGTCGCTGCGCCGCGTCTTGCGCCGCTCGGCCGCCTTGCGCAGCCGGCCTTCGATCTTGGCGAAGGCGAGGTCAAGTGCGGCGTACCGGTCGTCGGCGGCCGCTTCCGCCCTGACCGCAGGGCCGCGCGACCGGATGGTGAGCTCTACGCGCTCGCTCCGGTCAGCCTGCCTTGGGTTGCGCTCGGTCGACACCTCCACGTCGATCCTGATCGCGTTGTGATCGAGCTTCTCGAGCTTGGCCAGCTTCGCGCTCGCGTGCCTGCGGAAGCGCTCAGGGACGCTGGTGTGCCTGCCCTTGAAGGTGATGTCCATCTCGATCCCCCTACGGCCTTGATGTACTTGATGTACCAGAAGGTTGTGACACTCGCCCGGCCGACCTGGTCTTCGACCCCACATCCGCCTGCTGAGAGGCTCGCGGCCATCCATGGCCACTAGTGCTCTTCTCCCGGGATCCGGAGAAACCCTTGTGTTCCCCGGCGGGGCAGGACTTACTTCTAAGCCGCACCGTGATCGGACGACGAAAAGTCGCCTTACGTGGACCGTTTCGCCTGCGACTGGCATCGGCTTGCCAGGGAGGCGCGACTGCCGCCACTGCGGCGAGGCGCGCCTGCCCGGCGCAACCACGGACCCGGGCGAGTGCCATGCATGAACGCTAGCCTCTACGGGGCAAAATGTCAGGAGGGACATTGGCAACAAAACACGCGTAACAACCCTATAACGGACGCACCTCCCAGAAGTTCTCGGCAACTTCCAGGACAATTTCCAGGACTTTGATCACTCATCGTGAGATTGATCACCCTGGATAGGTGGGGATGCTCCCGCTGATCGGCACGTTGTTGTCCCCGACCGGCATCCAGGAACCGCTGAGGCTGGCGTTGGACGCCAGCAGGCCGTGCGGCAAGCTGGTGATCAGCGGCTGCCCGGCACTCGCCGTGATCGACTGCATGTCGGCGTCGCTGGGGATCGTGGTCGAGTCCCCGCCGCTGACCGGGTACTCGGTCACCACGGGGTCCGGGGTCGCGAGCGTGATGACATTGTCCGAGCCGTACCAGGAAAGCCCGGTGAAGGTGGCATTGTCGGAGGCGGAGGCCGGCAGGGCGTCCTGGACGGTGGACAGCATGATCTGCGGGTTCGGCCCTCGCTGGCCGGAGATGGCGCCGAAGGTCAGGAAGGTCCCGTCGGCCTCGACGATCGCCACCCGGACGCCGTCCGGCGCGACCTTGAGGTTCGTGAACGGCGGCTCGACCGGGTTTTGCGACCTCGTGTTCACGGTGACCGCAGTCATCGGCCCGAGCGGCTGCCGCGTGCCCGTCGACGCACGGAACATGACGATCCGCTCGCCGGTCGAAGCCCACAGGTTGTCGTTGACATCCCAGCTCAGCGACACGTACCCGGTGCCCCGCTCAGACAGCGGGCCGTTGGTCAGGCCGCCGTACAGGGTGTGACCGCGCAAGGCGGCCACGTAGTCGCCGTCCGGGGAGACCGCGATCTGCGAGAACCCGGTGCCGATCTTCGAGAGCCGGCCCGACTGGTCGCTCGAGGCGGTGCGGTCGACCAGGTAGCCGTCGGCGTCCAGGTAGTAGAACGTGCTGCTCGAGCCCTGCGCCGGGTGGTACTGGGCGCTGGGCTGCACCGCGTTGTTCTTGCCCGGGGGCGGCCAGGGCCGGCCGTTCAGCAAGAGCTCGATCGACTGCACCGGCTGGCCGCTCGACCCGTCCTGGGTGGACAGCGTGGACCACAGTTGCGCCGAGACTCGCAGCAGGGTCGCGCTGCTCGCCGTGGTGATGCTGCCCGTGAGGTTGACGACAGCGGTCACGCCGTTGAGCGTCACGCCGGCGATCTTGGTGCCCTGCGGGAACGCCGTCCCTGTCGCCCCGCCGGACAGCCAGTCGCCCGGCGGCTTGATCAGGTCCTGGACCAGCCCGTGCATCAGGTCCCCCTGCGTCGCCGCGAGCGGCACGTAAACCGGGTCGGGGACGAGGTACCTATTCAGCGGGTCGAAGAAGTACAGGTTGCGGAGCTGGTAGTCGTTCTGGAACGCGCTGCTGGTGAGCAGCAGTTGCAGGGGCGCGTAGTCGATCCGCCACTGGCCGCCGACCTTCTGCAGCTGGAAGGCGTCCGGCTGGTCCGCCCCGTCCTGCGACGAGGCCGACCGCACGGAGTAGGTGCCGCTCCCCTGCAGGCTCGCCTGGATCTCGCCGGTGACCCGCACCGTCGCCGTGGACGGGTTCTTCACCCCGTGCGGATACGTCGCCTGCGTGACGTACGGCCCGCTCTTGTACACCAGCGCCGACCAGTAGGTCTTCCAGGTGTTCCGCTCCGGGGACGTCAGGTACTGGTCGACGATCTGGCCGCTGGTGCCGAAGGCGGCGGAGGCGGCGAGGAACCCCTCGACGATCTGCGACGGGTTCCAGCCAGTGCCCGGCGGCTGGGGCTGGAACTGGACGTTGGGCTGGTTCGGCGCGCCCGTCCCCTGGGTCACCGGGTAGGACTGCACCGGGCCGCCGGTCGGCATCGACACGCACCCGGCGGACAGGGAAGCGAAGAGCAGCGCGGCCATTGTGGCCAGGGCCGGCCGCAGCGTGCCGCGGCGGCCCCTAGCCACGCGATCCGCCTTGGGGATACGGGGCGTCGTCTCCTCGCGGGATGGCCGCGAGGTCGGCATCCATCGTGGTGACGATGACTTCCGCCTCGTCGGGCCCGAGCGGCAGCGGCGAGCCGACGAGGGGCTGCCCGGCGGTCCGCGGCAGGGTGAGCCGGAAGACCGAACCGCGGCCCCTCTCCCCCCACGCCTGCAGCCAGCCGCCGTGCAGCCGGGCGTCTTCGAGGGAGATGGCCAGGCCGAGGCCGGTGCCGCCGACCGTCCGCGCGCGCGACGGGTCCGCCCGCCAGAACCGCTCGAACACCAGTTGCTCCTCGCCGGGAGCAAGGCCGACGCCGTGGTCGCGGACAGCGACGGCGGCCGCGGCCCGGTCCGCCGCCACGGTCACCACCACGTCGCGCCCTTCCCCGTGCTCGACCGCGTTGACGAACAGGTTGCGCAGGATCCGTTCCACCCGGCGCCGGTCGATCTCGGCCATCGTGGCCTCGACCGGCAGCCGGAACTCGATGCGGCAGCCGCGGCGCTCGGCCAGTTGCTGCGCGTCGTCCGCGCTCCGGCGCACGAGGTCGCACAGGTCCGCCGGCTCGGCGTCCAGCGTGGCGACGTTCGAGTCATGCCTGCTGATCTCGAGCAGGTCGGTGAGCAGGGTCTCGAATCGTTCGATCTGGCTCTGCAGCAGCTCGGTGCTGCGCGCGGCCGCCGGGTCGAGGTCCTCCCGCGAATCGAAGAGGATCTCAGCCGCCATCCTGATCGTCGTCATCGGGGTGCGCAGCTCATGCGACACGTCGGAGACGAACTGGCGCTGCACCTTGGACAGCTCCTGAAGCTCGCGCAGCTTCTCCTGCAGGCTGACGGCCATCTCGTTGAACGACGTGGCGAGCAGGGCGAGGTCGTCGGCTCCGCCGACGATCATCCGCTCCTCGAGCTTGCCCGCGGACAGCCGCTGCGCGGCCGCGGCCGCGTGCCGCACCGGCAGCACCACCCACCGGGTCACCAGCGAGGCGATCGCCGCGAGCAGGGCCACGAGCGCGATCCCCACGCCGATCAGCGTCGTCTGGACGAGCTGCAGGGTCTGCTGTTCGTCGTTCAGCGGGAACACGAGGTAGAGCTGGTAGTAGTTGCTGACCGGCGCGCCGTACGCGATCGCCGGCGTGCCCGGGCCGCCCGCGCTGGAGACCAGCGTGGTGGGCGCGAAGTACAGCGAGTTCTCCGGCTTGCCCGCCCCCTGGGCCACCTGCTCCTGCTGGACGTTGTTCAGCAGGGTTTGCGGGAGGGTCGCGTCGGCGTTGAAGGTGTCCGCCCACTTGTAGTAGCCCGCCAGGGGCAGCCAGGTCTGGTTAAGCCCGACCGCGACGCTGTAGGTGGCGGTGCCGCTCGTCGGCTGGACCATCGCCGCGACCGCCCCCATGACCTCCCGCGCGGCCTGCCCGTTCGACGGCGCCGAGGTCACCCCGGCGGCCGACTGGGCGTTGCTGAGCGCCGTCAGGGCCTGGGCCTGCGCCGAGTTCTCCGCGTTCAGCAGCAGCCCGTCGGCGATCTGCTCGGTGAGGAAGAAGCCGAGGACCGCGATCACCGTGGCGGAGATCACCAGCGTGGTGCCGACCACCCGCAGCTGCAGCGACCGGTGCCAGCGGTGCTTGACCTTCGCGATGACCAGGTGCTCCCAGCGCAGCAGGGAGCGGATGGCGATCGTCAGCCGGTGCGGGAGCCAGCTGACGATCCAGCGCACCCACTTCTTGCGCCGAAGCGCTACCTCCCACGCCTCGCGCACATCTTGCTGGTCACGCTGCGCGCGTTCCGCCGACCGCTGCTCCATGCTCCGGTCAGCCGGGTCCCGCCTTGTAGCCAACCCCGCTCACCGTGACAACGATCTCCGGGTGCTCCGGGTCGTGCTCGATCTTGGCGCGCAGCCGCTGCACGTGGACGTTCACCAGCCGGGTGTCCGCCGCGTGCCGGTAACCCCACACCTGCTCAAGCAGCACCTCGCGGGTGAACACCTGGCGGGGCTTGCGGGCGAGCGCGACCAGCAGGTCGAACTCGAGCGGGGTGAGGCTCAGCGTCTCGCCGTGCCGCTTCACCGCGTGGCCCGCCACGTCGATGGACACGTCACCGATCTGCAGCATTTCCGGGGCCGGCTCGTCGGTGCGCCGCAGCCGCGCCCTGATCCTGGCGACAAGTTCCTTGGACTTAAACGGCTTCAGTATGTAGTCGTCGGCACCCGACTCAAGACCGAGCACGACATCCACCGTGTCCGTCTTGGCCGTCAGCATGACAATCGGCACACCGGACTCGCCCCTGATCTGGCGGCACACGTCGATGCCGTCGGAACCGGGCAGCATCAAGTCGAGCAGCACAAGATCTGGCCGGGTATCCCGGAAGGCATCAAGAGCCTTGTCGCCGTCGGCGACGAACGTCGGTTCAAACCCTTCACCGCGGAGCACGATCCCAAGCATCTCCGCAAGCGCCGCGTCGTCATCGACGACCAGCACGCGTCCCTTCATGAGCCCCATCGTTCCATATGTCTGGCTCCAAGCAGAGCACTCACGAGGACGGACAGTGATGTCCGTCGCTGTGACCCGCGCTCTCATGCGCAGGTTACCCCCCTTTTTACCAGCTCCGCACCGGCCAGGGGCTCGTTTACCAGGCACGGGGAGCGATCGGCGGCGGAGCGCCCCGGCCGCCGCGGGGCACCGCGGGGCACCGCGGGACGTGATTGCTACAAGTACGGACATATAGTGATTTTTATTATTATGCCTTTGATAGGGTAAAATTCATCTTAAACCAGTAAAACAAAACGGCGAGAAAAATCAGGCAGGCAGAAGTTCCGGTAAAGGCCTCACCTGACCGCGATCGGGGGTAGCGAGCATCGACGGGCCGTGCGAGAATCGGTCTCGGCCTCAAGCAAGCCTCAATCAAAGCTGTGGATTGCTGGGGTTTCCCGTGGGTAGAGGCACGGGTCGGCGGCAGTCGGCAACGGCTTCTGCCGCAGGCTGAAGCCTGAATGTCAACAGATCGTTGGCATTTACGAAATGTGACGGGGAGTTGAAATGGGCATCTTCGACAAGGCCGAAAACGAGGCCGAAAACCTGCTGCAGAACCAGCAGGGCGGCCAGCAGGGCGGCCAGCAGGGCGGCCAGCAGGGCGGCCAGCAGGGCGGCCAGCAGGGCGGCCAGCAGGGCGGCGGGTACGACCAGAACCAGGGCAACCAGGGCGGGTACCAGGACACCAACCAGGGCCAGGGCCAGGGTGACCAGGGCGGGTACCAGGACCCCAACCAGCAGCAGGGCGGGTACCAGGACCCGAACCAGGGCCAGGGCGACCAGGGCGGGTACCAGGACCCCAACCAGGGCCAGGGCCAGGGCCAGGGCGACCAGGGCGGGTACCAGGACCCCAACCAGCAGCAGGGCGGGTACGACCAGAACCAGCAGGACGACCAGGGCCAGAACCAGGGCCAGAACCAGAACTGGTAGCGACCGCTAAACGGTCAGGCGCCCGGCGGCACGCTGCCGGGCGCCTTTTGCCTTCACCGCGCTCGCGCGATTTGCCGGACGCTTGCGCTAGTTTCTGGGCATGCCAGAGCCGCTGACGAACATCATGGACGCCGGGTGGGCGGACGCCCTCGCCCCGGTCGGGGACCAGATCGCCCGGATGGGGACGTTCCTGCGAGAACAGGTCGCCGCGGGCAAGACCTACCTGCCTTCAGGCGACAACGTGCTGCGCGCCTTCAAGCAGCCGTTCCACGACGTGCGGGTGCTGATCGTCGGGCAAGACCCTTACCCCACGCCCGGTCATGCGGTCGGCCTCAGCTTCTCCGTCGACCCTGGGGTCAGGCGACTGCCCGCCTCGCTCGCCAACATCTTCACCGAGTACAGCGACGACCTCGGCTACCCGAAGCCGTCCAGCGGCGACCTGACCCCCTGGACCGAGCGCGGCGTACTGCTGCTGAACAAGGTGCTCACCGTCGAGCCGAGGAAGCCCGGCAGTCACCGGGGCAAGGGCTGGGAGGCGGTCACCGAGCACGCGATCGTCGCGCTCGCCAAGCGCGACGCCCCGCTCGTCGCCATCCTCTGGGGCAACGACGCGCGCAAACTCGCCCCGCTGCTCGGCGACGTCCCGCGCATCGAGTCCATCCACCCCAGCCCGATGTCGCCCCGGTACCGCGAGTTCTTCGGCACCCGCCCGTTCAGCCGGGCGAACCAGTTGCTGGCGGAGCAGGGTGCTGCTCCGGTCGACTGGCGGCTCCCCTAGGCCTGGTGAGGGCCAGCCAGCCGGCGAGCGCGAGGGGATAGGCGTAGTAGCCGTACCTGCTCGACGGGGCGAGGGTGAACAGCACCGCGTACAGGACGGTCAGGCGGACCGTCGCGTCCCGCGCGTCACGCGGGGGGCGGACGAGCAGCCAGGCGGTGAGCGCGACGACCGCGAGCAGCAGGAGCGCGTCCGCGGTCAGCCGCCCGGCGTGGCCGAGTTGGGCGATGAGGTGTCCGGGGAGCGGGCTGTCCGCCACGGTCTTGAACCGGGAGATGCCGAGCGGGTAGTCGACGAGGTTCTGCTTGATGGCGTCCGGGGTGGCGAGCGCGTTGGGCGCGGCCGCGAGCGAGAGCGCGAGCGTGGCCCCGGCGAC